>JANQPK010000379.1 GCA_028289505.1 Cyclobacteriaceae bacterium | reverse complement strand
ATTAGCCACGAACTGAAAACGCCGATTTTCGCAGCCCAAGGGTATGTCCATACTTTGTTGGATGGAGCAATAGAGGATCCTCAGGTCAAAATGCGCTTCTTAAAAAAGGCGGCAAAAAGCCTCGATGGTCTCGACGTTTTAGTGCAGGACCTGCTAACCTTATCAAGACTTGAAACAGGGCAGATCAAAATGGATGCTCAACCATTCAATTTGTACGAGTTGGCATTGGAAGTATTTGATCAACTTGAAGACAAAGCTAAAAGAAAAGGCATAAAATTGGGTTTCGGCAGTGGAGTATATAAAGATGTTCGGGTCAGTGGAGATTACCATCGCATTTTTCAGGTACTGCGTAATCTGGTGTTGAATGGAATTAACTATACTGGAGAGCAGGGCCGGGTTTTAATTGATTTCGTTCCAAGCAGAGATCGAGTGACCATCCATGTTAAAGACAATGGTCGTGGTATTCCACCTGAACATATTGATCGAATCTTCCAACGATTCTATCGGGTGGAAAAAAGCAGGACTAAAACCACCAACCGAGGGGGTACTGGTTTGGGGTTGGCTATTGTTAAGCATATTCTGGAGCGGCATGACAGTCAGATCAAGGTGAAAAGTGTTCTTGACAAAGGTTCTGATTTCTATTTTGACTTACCAAAAGCAAACTAATCTTGAGACCTAATCTCACAGATTTCGTTATTTATGAGGATCCGGACTATCTGGTTATTAATAAGTGGGTAGGCATCTCGACTTTGGCGGATCGAAATAATGAGGTTTGCTTGTTGGACCAAGCTAAAAAAAACTGGGAAAATGTACAGGTCTGTCATAGACTGGATAAATACACCTCAGGGGTTATTATCTTTGCTAAAAATCAAGAAGCCTACCGCCATATTTCTTTACAGTTTCAGGACCGAAAGGTAGACAAACAGTATCATGCTATTGTTGAGGGAAGACATCAATTCCTTGATAGGATGATCGATCTACCACTTCATATTGGTAGGAGAGGGCATGTCCGGGTTTCTCAATTATCTGGTAAAGCCTCAGAAACTGTGGTAAGCACTATAAAACAGTACGATACGCACAGCTTGTTGAGCTGTAAGCCCATTACTGGCAGGACCCATCAAATCAGAGTCCATTTATCCGCTGTAGGGGCACCCTTGGCGGGTGATGTTGAATACGGTGGCAGAGCGTTATTTCTTTCCGGAATCAAACGGCACTATAACTTGAGAAAGGATTCCTACGAACGTCCGCTAATGGCGCGACCTGCATTACACGCACGCAGTTTAGGGTTCAATAGTATCGCTGGTCAAAGGATGAAATTTGAAGCTGACTACCCAAAAGACTTCCGGGCTACCCTTAACCAACTGCAAAAAATCCAGTCCATCAGACAGTTTTGAAACTATAGACCCAAGTATTGCATTTCAAATAATAAGCTTCTATCTTTGTGACCCGTTTTTGAGGGGATTTAGAAGTAAAAAATAGAGCAGTGGACACATTAAGTTATAAAACCGTTTCCGCAAATAAGGCAACTGTTGATAAGCAATGGATTTTGATCGATGCCAAAGACCAGGTTTTGGGTCGATTGAGTAGCGAAGTTGCCAAGCGAATTAGAGGAAAACACAAGCCCAGTTTCACACCTCATGTGGATTGTGGTGACAACGTAATTGTAATAAATTCAGACCATATAAAATTGACCGGCAATAAGTGGACCGATAAGGTATATGTGAGGCACTCTGGATACCCAGGAGGACAGAAAACTACCACCCCCAAGCAGCTAATGGCCAAGTCTTCCACCAAAATTGTGGAAAAAGCGGTCAGGGGTATGTTACCAAAGAACCGATTGGGAAGAGCCCTTTTTGGTAATCTATATGTGTACGAAGGTGCGGAACATCCCCACGAAGCTCAACAGCCAACAACAGTTAACATACAAGTGTAAATGGAATTAATAAACACCATCGGCAGGAGAAAGACTTCAGTAGCCAGAATCTATGTCAAATCAGGCAAAGGAAATATTGAGGTGAATGAGCGGGATATGTCAGAATATTTTCCCTCACCCATCCTACAGACCATCGTTAAACAACCGCTGGAATCAACCGAGGTAGGTGGTAAGTACGACATTAAAGTCAATGTAGTAGGGGGAGGTTCCAAAGGACAAGCAGAGGCAATACGATTGGCCATTGCCAGAGCCTTGTGCGAAGTGGATGAAGAGTATCGACCAATTTTGAAAAAAGAGGGTTTTCTAACCAGAGACCCAAGGATGGTGGAAAGGAAAAAGTACGGAAAACGAAAAGCGAGAAGAGCTTTCCAATTCAGTAAACGTTAAGCTCAAAAAAAGATCTTCATGGCAAAACTAGAATATAAAGATTTATTAGAGGCCGGTGTTCATTTTGGTCACCTTACCCGAAAATGGGATCCGCGAATGGCGCCTTATATTTTCATGGAGCGCCATGGAATTCATGTAATCGATCTCAATAAAACATTATCTGCAATCGATGAGGCTTCCAATGCATTAAGCCAGATTGTTCGGACAGGTCGAAAGATATTGTTCGTAGCCACTAAGAAACAAGCCAAAGAAATTGTATCCGAAGAAGCCAGACGCCTCAACATGCCTTATGTAACGGAAAGGTGGCTCGGTGGTATGTTAACCAACTTTGCCACTATCAGGAGGTCATTAAAAAAGATGTCCGGAATTGAAAAGAAAATGAAGGAAGACAGCTTCAAAAACCTGGCAAAGAGAGAGCGGTTGATGGTGGCCCGAGAAAAAGATAAGCTACAGAAAGTATTGGGAGGAATCGCAGACCTTACCAGACTTCCGGCGGCACTTTTCGTGGTTGACATCAAAAGAGAGCACATAGCGGTAAAGGAAGCCCAAAAACTAAACATTCCTGTTTTTGCCGTTGTGGATACCAATTCCAACCCCGAACTGGTAGATTTTCCGATCCCGGGGAATGATGATGCCTTCAAATCAATTTCAATTATTACCAAAGCGGTGGGTTCCGCCATCGAGCAGGGACTCAATGAAAGATTGAAAGACAAAGAAGAAGCCAGAATCAAACAAGAAGAGGAAAATAAAAAAAGAATGGATGAAGCCAAGTCCTCTGAAGAACCATCAGCGGTTGAACAAGTCAAGGAAGAATCCAAGTAATCAACATTAAGCAACAAAGTATTGTAAACATCGGATCCTTCGGAATTCGATGTTTATTTTTTCAAACCATTTAAAGAGAACAAAATGAGTATTACCGCACAAGATGTTAACAAGCTCAGAAAGATGACCGGTGCCGGTATGATGGATTGCAAAAAAGCACTTACTGAGGCCAACGGTGATTTTGAAGCAGCTATTGACCTGCTTAGAAAAAAAGGTCAAAAGGTGTCGGCGTCAAGAGCCGACCGGAAAACCTCTGAGGGTTCGGTTTTTGTTACCACCGATGCAGCCGGAGTTGAGGGAATTCTTATCGCACTTAACTGTGAGACTGATTTTGTAGCCAAAAACGAAGAATTTCAAGCTCTAGGTGTAGAAGTATTGAACATGGCGGTTTCCCATAACCCAGAAAGTCTGGAAGACCTGCTTGCACTACCTGCTGGTGATATCACACTGGGAGAAAAGATCGTGGAGCTAATTGGAAAGATTGGTGAAAAGATTGAGGTCAGTGCCTATGAAAGGTTGAAGGCCGATAAAGTAGTCACCTACATTCACGCAGGAAGTAAACTCGGTGTGCTGGTAGGCTTGGAGGGTAGCAACGGGTCGGATGTGGAGACCGCTGGCAAAGATGTAGCTATGCAAATTGCCGCCATGAACCCGGTGGCCGTCGATAAGGATCAGGTCGATACTACTATCGTGGAACGTGAGATGGCTATTGGAAGAGAGCAGGCTATAGCAGAAGGTAAACCCGAAAACATCGTAGATAAAATAGCCACTGGCAAACTGAACAAGTTCTTTAAAGAGAATACATTGCTTAACCAGGCATTCGTTAAAGACAGTTCGCTTACAGTTTCTAAATACCTGGAAGGCGTGCATCAAGGATTGACGGTGAAAGATTTTCGTCGAGTAGCCATAGGTTAGATTTAAGATCTTTGGTTTCTGGTCTTTGGATATAAACCCAAGATCAGAAATCAGAGATCAACCTAATTTTCCTTTCAAAAGGTAACAATCCGACTCCCCTTTTCCCTTTAAACTCAGGCGCGCGAAAAACTCAAATTTGAAATCGTTATGCAGCTGATCTTTAAATTCTTTGCTACAAACGATTCCGCCGACAGATCCGTTTGATTGCAAACGAGAAGCCATATTGACGGTATCTCCCCAAAGGTCATAACCGAACTTACTGGTACCAATAACTCCAGCTACCACCTCTCCGGCATGGATACCCACCCTCAAATTTAATTGGGGATCGATACTTTTAACGGATTCAATTATTTCCAGTGCTGCATCGGCTATTTTATGTGCATGTTTCGGATCTTCTTCCGGGGCGCCGCTTACCGCTACAAAAGCATCGCCCACGGTTTTAATTTTTTCGACCTGGTGTTTTTCGCATATTCGCTCAAAATGCGAGAAGGTTAGGTTTAGTAGTTTGACCAGCTCCTGGGGGCTAATCTGGGCGGCCATCTTAGTGAATCCAGCAATATCACAAAACATTACTGAGACTTGTGA
>JANQPK010000375.1 GCA_028289505.1 Cyclobacteriaceae bacterium | reverse complement strand
GTGTATTGACAAAAGAAATAAGCAAATAGGCGATTAAATATTCAATAATAACATGGGAAAAATAATAGGAATTGATTTGGGAACCACGAACTCATGTGTTGCAGTAATGGAGGGTAATGAGCCAGTGGTAATACCTAACAGCGAGGGCCGGAGAACCACCCCATCCATCGTAGCATTTTTGGATGATGGAAACGGTGAGCGTAAAGTTGGAGACCCTGCCAAGCGACAAGCTATTACCAATCCAACCAACACCATCAGTTCGGTAAAAAGATTTATGGGTAAGAAGCACTCGGAAGTTTCTGAAGAGCGAAAGAATGTTTCTTACAAACTTGAAAAAGGAAATAACGACACCGTTAGAATAAAAATCGGTGACAGACTATATACGCCACAGGAGATATCCGCAATGGTATTGCAGAAAATGAAATCCACTGCAGAAGACTATCTGGGTACAGAGATTAAGGAAGCAGTGATTACTGTTCCTGCCTACTTCAACAATGCTGAACGACAAGCAACCAAAGAAGCTGGTCAGATCGCTGGATTGGAAGTGAAAAGGATCATAAATGAACCAACTGCTGCTTCTCTGGCCTATGGGTTAGATAAGAAGAACAGTGATATGAAAATTGCGGTGTTTGACCTGGGCGGAGGAACATTCGATATTTCGATTCTTGAATTGGGAGACGGAGTATTTGAAGTAAAATCTACCAACGGCGACGTGCACCTGGGAGGAGATGACTTCGATGCGGTAATCATGAACTGGTTAGCGGAAGAGTTCGAAAAAGATGAAGGAATAGATCTGAGGAAAGATCCAATGGCATTGCAGCGTTTAAAAGAAGCTGCAGAAAAAGCAAAGATTGAACTTTCCAGCTCATCCAATGCTGAAATTAATTTGCCCTACATCATGCCAGTGGATGGTATACCCAAGCACTTGGTTAAAACCTTGAGTCGGGCCAAGTTTGAGCAGTTGGCTGATCACCTGTTCAAACGCGCCATGGATCCAGTGAAACAAGCTATGAAAGATGCAGGACTATCTCCATCTGAGGTTGATGAAGTAATCCTGGTTGGTGGATCTACTCGAATCCCTAAGGTGCAGGAAGAAGTGGAAAAATTCTTTGGCAAGGCCCCTTCTAAGGGTGTGAATCCAGATGAAGTAGTAGCTATCGGAGCTGCCATTCAGGGTGGAGTGCTTACCGGAGAAGTTAAAGATGTGTTGTTGCTTGATGTAACACCACTGTCACTGGGAATTGAGACTCTGGGCGGGGTATCTACCAAGTTGATCGAGTCCAATACCACCATACCCACTAAGAAGTCTGAGGTATTCTCAACCGCGGCAGATAATCAACCTTCTGTTGAGATTCATGTGCTCCAGGGAGAGAGACCGATGGCAAAGGACAACAGGACCATTGGTAGATTCCACTTGGACGGAATACCACCAGCCCCACGAGGAATGCCTCAAATTGAAGTTACCTTCGATATTGACGCCAATGGTATCCTGAATGTATCGGCTAAAGACAAAGGAACCGGTAAAGAGCAGAAGATCCGTATTGAAGCCTCATCCGGACTGACAGAAGAGGAAATCGACAAAATGCGTAAAGAGGCAGAAGCCAACGCTGAGTCAGACAAAGAAGCCAAAGAAAGGGCAGATAAAGTGAATGCTGCAGACTCTCTGATTTTCCAAACGGAGAAACAGCTTAGTGAATATGGGGAAAAACTCTCCGAAAGTAACAAAGCAGCTATCGAAGAGGCCTTGGCAAAATTGAAAACTGCTCATGAGTCTCAGGATCTAAGCGGCATAGATGGTGCTATGGAAGGCTTGAATAAAGCGTGGGAAGGAGCAGCTCAGGAAATGTATGCTGCCTCTCAGGAAGGTGCTGCTGAAACTCCAGGTGCTGATGCTACTGCAAATGCAGGGGCTGCTGGCAGTGGAGGAGATGATGATGTGAGTGATGTTGAATTCGAGGAAGTAGAAGATAAGGATAAATAAATCATTTACCCTTTAGGTATACTAACCCTGTGGAATCCCATTCGATACTACAGGGTTTTTTTTATCGTTAGATTAAAATATTATGAAGGCTGTACTACTGTTAATCCTAACCGCCATTGCACCAGTAATAATAGCGCAATCTGAAAATCCGGTAGAAATCTATCAAGAGCCCACCGGAAATGGTGGCTTTCAGTACTTTGCCCATAATGTCGCACTGGCACCTTACCAATTGGAGATCACCTTCCCAGAGCTTAATAACCTTAAGTCCTCAGTGCCACTTCCTCATTACGCAGTTGTGTATCCAGGAGATCCAGTACCCCTGTTAACCTTACAACCCGGCACCGGTGGTAGTACCTCCTTCAAGTCTGGCTATAAATTAACCTTGGGTGATCCCGAAGCGTCCATCGATAAGGATTTTGTTTACACACTTCCGTTTGCAGATCAAAAGGCCTATGTAATGGTACAGGGTGCTAACGGCCCCTATTCCCATCAGGGAAAGTTTGCCTGGGATTTCGTAATGGAGGAGAATACTGAAATATGTGCCAGTCGGGAGGGTGTGGTAGTTCAGGTCAAGGAAGATTCAAACCTGGGTGGTCCTGATGTTTCATTTATGCCACATGCAAACCGAGTAACCATTATGCACGCAGATGGAAGCTATGCAGATTATGCGCATTTGAGGAAAGATGGTGCTTTAGTTGGAATTGGTGATACCGTGGTAGCGGGACAAGTGATTGGTTACAGCGGAAATACAGGATGGTCGACCAAACCCCACCTTCATTTTCAGATTTACCGCGCTATAAAATTTGGGATTAAAACTATGCCCGCAAAATTCTTAACAGAAGATGGCGTAGTCTCAGAGTTAAGGGAGCTGGTAAGTTATCGCGCTGTTCACCCTGATTGAAAAGCCATGAAACCTTACATAAGAGATATCTCCGATTATTCAGGTCAGCAAAAATCGGATTAAATGATCAATTTTAGGCTCCTATGATTCGAAGCCTGGCGTACTATCAAAAGATTTATTTTCCATAGCTGGTTGATTAGTTTAAGTGGGGTAAAAGCCTCCATTGTTGGAGGCTTTTTCCTTTTACTCAGCATCCTTTTTATAGTCTTCTCCAGTCCAAATGTGCGAATTAACCATCAGCTATACGATTTGGAAGTCAAACAACCTATGTCTGCTGTTGATGCATTGCGACAACTAGATCAAGACCAGGTAGTTGGGAATTTCTTATCCCTTCGGGTAGCCAGCACAATACTCAAATACCGCGACAGTATCCCACAGGGCCTTTTCCAAATCAAAAACGGCTGGAACAACTGGCAGATAATTGAACATCTCAGTAAGGAGCCAAGAGTATCTACTTCAGTGGTAATTAAGCCATTTCAACAAAGAAGAAACACCCTGCAACATCTTTGTAAGACCTTGGACATTAAATTCACAGCTCTGCGATATTGGATGGAAGACGAGGTCTACCTCCAAAAATGGGGCAGATATGACAAGGATAACGTCTATTGCATACTAATCCCAGACACCTTGCTGATGTACCGGGACAGTAAGGCAAAGGAAGTAGCAGACCGGCTTTTCAGGAACTATCAACGGTTTTGGACACCAGAGAAGCTACAAAAAGCGGCAACCTTGGGTTTAACCCATCAAGAGGCTGGTATTCTGGCCTCCATCATATATGCAGAAACTAAACAAGTCTCGGAAATGCCAACCATTGCTGGTTTGTACTTAAACCGGCTTGAGCAAGGGATGCGACTGCAAGCAGATCCCACGGTAGTCTTTGCCCACGGACGACCAGTAAACCGAGTCCTCAAAGCTCACAAGCAGATAAAGTCACCTTATAACACCTACCGAGAATATGGGCTACCACCCGGACCGGTGTTTACCCCCACATCAACCGCAGTCGATGCGGTACTTGATGCAGAGTCGCATGAATACCTCTACTTCTGCGCTCGTAACGATTTTTCAGGTTTTCATGCTTTCTCTAAAACGCTAGATGATCATCTGCAAATTGCTAGACAGTATCAGAGAGAACTTAACCGCCGCAGGATCGGATTTAAGCGACGATGACCAGCAGGATAATCATATTAGTTACCGGGATTTCCATCTTTGCCTGTGGCCAGCAAAAGGATTTGCGTGAGGTGGCGACCCCAGCAGATAGTTATGCAGAGAAGGTTACGGACAGGATGGAACCCACAGACTCAGACCCTGATAATTTAACGGTACTTGAAAGATCAGTAGTTTTTTATGCTCCGAAACCAGAAGAGTTAAATACCAAGATTATTGATCAAGCCATTCGTGAAGGATTAATTCAGGCCATGGGAGATTTTGCCTATTATGCTTCAATAGTTTCCGATTCCTTGGAGTCGATGGAAATAAGCTCCTCATATACCAACAAACGATATATCACCCTGAATCAGGTCGATGGACAGGAAGTTATTGATCGCCATGAATTAAAAGCACCCATGGGGATGATTCTGTTTGACGGGGTTGAGCAGTACGACCTGATACCAGGTATGCAAACTCATCTGTCACTGCTGGCATCCATAAGTGATTTTTTCAGGGTTCAAACCACCCTCTCCGTACCTTTGCTGGATTATTTTGACCCACTGGAATCACCCAGCATTCACATTTACTCATCGCATAGCGATATATTGAATCAGGTGGGGCGCCGTATACACCCCTCCTATTATTCAGAGTTTGGAGAGACCATTTCCAAAAAAGCCAATAGATTTCATATGTCGGTTTATGCCTATCACAAATTTGAACTTTCTGATTCTTTAGCCGCCTTTATTTGTAGGGTTCCCAGCACCTACGATGAGAGCGCAGTAAAATTGTATGTTTGGGATATGTCAAATCAGAAGATAATCAGTCAAAAACTACTGGCTGAGAACGTCTGGAACGAAAAATGGATACTGGTAAAAGACAGCTGGATACAGAAGGGATCGGAACCAGGTAAATTCTCCTTCATAAGCCGACAGCGAGAAGCCAGGGTTAAGGATGGAAAACGCACAGAAACCGATAGCTTATCAGGGTGGCAATGGACCGGTACTAACTTCCAGCCGTTGTCAACCACAGGATTATCATTGAATGACTACCCTTTACGGGATTGGGATTCATACCAGGAACCCATACCACCTACTGAAATTACCATAATTGATGAGGATTTTGTTTGGTTGCCATTGGAGACTGGAGATCTAACCTGGGAAAACATCATTATGGAAGTCCCTAAACCATATGATATCGATAAAGTACCTATTGAAAACCGCATTGCCAGCCTACAAATGGATACCCTGATTACCATATCCAGAACTAACCTGAGATTGAAGTTTTATAGAGCACCAAACGATATTATACTGGTAGACGGAGAAGTTACCGATAGCTCCATACCCTTAAAAATGGGTATCCAGGTGGGAATTTCAAAGATGGAATTTGCAAGCCATTTTGATGATCTATCCCATTTAGAAATCATCCCTGACCTAATCAGGATACGCAGCAAATCGGCTGACAGGATTATCTCTTATTCCTTCCAACAAGACACCTTATCCAGGATTGAGTTCACAAACTTCATCCATTAATAGTTGAGTTGCTTGCAAGCTGAATCATATACCAGTATTTTAGACTGACACTTTCAGCTCATCATGCAAGAAACCTATCGCTGGGGTATATTAGCCCCTGGAAAGATTGCTCATAAATTTGCCACTGGTCTTAAATTAGTACCTGGAGCCCAGCTGCAGGCCATAGGATCTAGAAACCTTGGTCGAGCCCAAGAGTTTGCAGCCCAGTATCATGCCCAAAAGAGTTATGGCTCTTATGAGGAGCTGGCCGCTGACCCTGAAGTGGATGTGATTTATATCGCTACCCCTCATAGCTTTCACATGGAAAACAGCCTACTTTGCCTGCAACATGGGAAAGCCGTGCTTTGTGAAAAGCCCTTGGCCATTAACAGTCGGCAGGTCCAAGCAATGATCGACGCTTCCCGACAGCACAATACGTTTTTGATGGAAGCATTGTGGTCCAGATTCTTACCTAATATCCTGAAAGCAAAGGAATTATTGGATTCAGAAGTAATTGGAAAAGCAAGGCATCTAGAAGTTGATTTCGGATTCGAAGCCGTTTACGACCCGGAATCCAGACTGTTCAATCCGGCGCTGGGTGGTGGGGCATTACTCGACATCGGGATATATCCCTTGTTTTTTGCAGTCTTCCTGTTCGGAATACCGTCCTTGGTAGAATCAGAGGCGGAGTTCTCTCCTACTGGGGTGGACCAGAGTTGTCGGGTAAAACTAACCTTTGCAAGTGGTGTAACCGCAGATTTGTGGTTCACCTTAACCGAACACACAGCGGTCGAGGCCCGCATAAAAGGCGACCAAGGGGAGATCATGCTGCCAAACCGTTGGTATCAACCGGTTAATGTGCTTACCAATATGGGACCAGAGCCGCAAGAAACCATAATAGACTTTGTGGGTAATGGCTATAACTACCAAGCCTTGGAAGTACAAAAATGCTTGAGTCGAGCTGCTATTGAGAGCGATATATGGTCTCACCAAAATAGTCTTGGGCTGATGCAATTAATGGATCAAATCCGCCAGCAAATCGGCCTCGTGTATCCGGAAGATGGCAATAATCAATAAAGAATAGCTATGAATCATACCGTACTGGAACATCAAACACCCCGAGAAATAATGCCAGGCTTCCATGGGAGGCTAGTACACTCTGACAATATGACCTTTGTTCATTGGAATATCGATGCCGGTGCCGGTTTGCCAGAACATGCTCATATGCACGAACAGGTAGTTAATGTAATATCTGGTGAATTCGAACTTACGGTAGATGGAGACACCCAACTGCTCAAACCCCAGCAAGTGGTATGCATCCCTTCAAACGCCTCTCATAGTGGTCGAGCCTTAACCGATTGCTATATTATCGATGTCTTCTACCCTATCAGGGAAGATTACCG
>JANQPK010000334.1 GCA_028289505.1 Cyclobacteriaceae bacterium | reverse complement strand
GCCGGTTAACGCCGGTCCTGATAAAGTAAAACCAAGCATAAGACTGGCTTTCTTTATTGCTTTCCTTCGGTCAATGGTTTTATCAGTTGCCATACTACAAGTTTTGTTTTTTCATTTGATCTAATGCATAATCAACCGCTCTGGCAGTTAAAGCCATATAAGTTAGGGATGGATTCTGCCAAGAGCTGGAGGTCATGCAGGATCCGTCTGTGACAAACACGTTAGGCACTTCGTGCATTTGGTTCCAACGGTTAAGTACTGAGGTTTTGGGGTCTTTGCCCATCCTGGCGGTACCCATTTCATGAATCCCTAACCCGGGAGGGGTCTGATCGTCATAGGTTTGGATATTCTTGAAGCCTGCAACTTCCAGCATTTCGGCAGACGAACTCATCATCTCAGGTCGCATGGCCAGTTCATTCTCACGGAATTCCATATCTACTGACAAGGTGGGTAATCCCCAGTTGTCCGTTTTCTGGTAGTCGAGATATACCTTGTTATCGTGATGTGGTAGACACTCCCCGAAGGCATTAAAGCGGAAAGTCCAGGGTCCTGGAGTCATCAGACTTTGTTTATAGTTTTCACCAAAGGAAAAAGGACCTTCTTCACCTGCTTTCCAATAGCCAACCCGGCCACCTCCCCCATAATTGCTAAACCCTCTCAAGTAATCCTTGCGAGCGGTGCTTTTATCGAGATTCTGATACTTGGGTACAATCACTCCGGTGGGTCTGCGACCTTTATAATACTGATCCTGATAACCGTCATGGGTGCCATAAGCGCCAATTCTAAAGTGGTGATCCATGAGATTATGCCCAAGTTCACCGCTGCCATTTCCCAGCCCATTGGGGAATGCATCCGAGATTGAATTCAATAAGATTGAAGTGGAGCCCAGAGTTGAGGCACAAGTGAAAATTACTCTGGCATAGAATTCAATGGTTTCTTTGGTCTCAGCGTCAACCACCCGAACTCCAACCGCCTTTTTCTTCTCTTTATCGTAAATAATGGCGTGGACAATAGAGTGAGGACGAAGGGTCATGTTTCCTGTAGCTTCTGCCGCTGGTAGGGTCACGGCATTACTACTAAAATAGGCCCCGTAAGGACAACCTCGCCGACACAGATTTCGTGCCATGCATTTTCCCCGACCACCAACAGATTGGGTTATGTTAGCTGATCTACCTACGGTAAGTATCCTATCGGTATAGTTTTCCGCTATTTTTTGTTCCAAGTGCTTTTCGATGCAGTTCATTTCCCATGGTGGCAGAAACTTTCCATCAGGCAATTGCTTCAAACCATCTTTTCGTGCACTTACTCCGATATAGCTTTCGATGTAATCGTACCAGGGTTCGAGATCTTTGTATCGTATGGGCCAGTCAACCCCTACACCGTCTTTAGCATTGGATTCCAGGTCGATATCCGACAGACGAAATGACCAGCGCGCCCAGGTTAGAGACTTCCCACCCACATGATAGCCCCTGGTCCAGGTAAAAGGTTTTATCTGATTATAAGGGTGCTCACTGTCCTTTACAAAAAAATGTTTGGTGGTTTGCAACACCGCATATTCTGTTTGGCTTTGCACCGGATAGTCTTCCTTTTTTTCTCGAGGGGTTAAACGATCGCCGTATTTTACCTCCCATGGTTTAAGATTCATGGTGGGATAATCTTCGAGATGCTTTACCATCCTCCCACGTTCCAGTACCAATGTATTGAGCCCTTTCTCGCAAAGCTCTTTGGCAGCCCAGCCCCCGCTAATACCAGTGCCTATGACGATAGCATCGTAGGTGTTCTGATCGGTAGCTTTAAGATTTAAATTCATAATTAGCAATTGAACATTAATAATGGCTAGCTCTCAATGCGCTGAAAGCTATATAATTTTTGAGGTACTTGATAGAATATTTTCTGATAGTATTCCCCTAGCCCCATGTGATCAAGGTCACTTTTAAAATCGGTCAGCAAGAAGCTTAAACCAGGCAGGCCTCCGTAGGATCTCCAATACCTGTTTCTGGCCGCATCCATTCCCATCACAATCTGGTTTGAATACTGGGGAAGCAAGGTTTTCAACAATTGATAAGTGCCGTTGGGATTAGGATCTTTCCATCGGAAGGCACTGTCATATTCCAGCCTCACTCCTGTATCAAGTACCTGCCGATGATAATCTGGATCTACCTTTCGATCGACATGTGAGAGTACCACATGATTGAGATCGGCACCTAGCCTATCAAATAGTTTGGCTTGTTCCAAAGCCATTTCTCCAAATTCAGTGTGCGTGAGTATCGGTACCCCTGTATGCCGATGTGTGTTTACCACAGCTCTGAAAATCATTTCCTGATGTTGATTGAAAGGGGCTTTTCCAGTGGCAAGTTTGATTAAGCCCGCACGGTGTTCGGTTCGTTTTACCAGAGGTCCATTATAATCGAACCGGTCAATCCCAATTTGCACATCATCGATAAACAGTTGCGTGATCTGGTCCTCATTTAATTGATAACGCCAATGTCTCACGGGGTAGTATTGTTCCAGATGTAAGCCTGTTGGAACTATCAGGTGTACTTGGCTTGCTTTACTGATGGTCGCGGACAGAAGAGGATTTCTTCCACAGTTGGCCGGCATGGTATCGACCATAGAGCGACCGCCATTTTTATAGAATTCTCGCAACTCTACCACGATACGGGTTTCATCATTCAATAGGAATCCCGGATTCAGCTCCGTAGCATAACTGTTGTCGATAACCACATGCTCATGAGAGTAGGTCAACCCCATACTTTCAGGGGAAATATCTCCAAGTATGGTCCTTACAAAGGTCATGAGATTACATCGGAGCTCCAGCGTTCCCCGCATTCCAACACCTGGTAAGGCTGGTTTAAGTCTTCCGCGGTGGTTTTAAATAACTCCGGATCTGCGGTATTGAAGGTAAACATGTCATAGTGACAAGGAATAACCATTTTAGCCCCAATAGACTGGGCAAGCTGCGCGGCTTCCGGGCCGTTTAAATTACCGGCCACGCGTCGTTCTGGTTTGTTACCGTTGATGGGGAGTATGGCAACATCTGGCCGGAAAGGTTTTAGTATTTCTTCCATTCCCTGATACCACAAAGTATCGCCACTATGATAAACGGTCCAGGTACCAAATTGTATCACGTAACCCATGTACAAGCAGTTTCCTAAGTCATCTCGATCCAACTGATTGTGAGCAGCCGGTACTCCGTGAAATGTGAAGGGCTCTACTGAAATACAATCTCCTTCGTTTAATCCGACTGGGTAATCCTGGGCACATTTAAGGCGCTCACACACAAAGTCCAGGTTTGCCTTAGGGATAATTAGTTTCATCTGAGGATTTATCCTCATCAGGGGTATCAGGGTGGCTGCATCTAAATGATCCGTATGGTTGTGACTGGAAGTAACGGCTTCGATAAAGTCTAAACTTAAGGGATTGATCACCCGTTCGGTTATGCGAATATGGGGTTTGTCCGTTTGGGCATACTTCAAAGTAAGGGAATCGGATAGGTAGGGATCCAGCAACAGATGATGTCCTCTCCATTGGATCAGAAAGCCGCTTTGACCCAACCACCATAGGTAGAAATTATCGGATTGTTTGTCGGTATCATTGACCGAATCTAAGAATGCATCATCCTGTAAAAGAGGCAATTTCATTTTAATCATCAATCTTCAATCATCAATCTTCGATCAATTGTTCCCCCATTCCCCCATTCCCACATTCCCTCATTCCCATCAGATTTTCGCCCGCACCATATGGGCTCCTTTTACCATATTCTCCAGCTTCTTTCTAGCAGCCCAACGTGCGGTTTGGCTTAATCCACAGTCAGGTGCCACCGAAAGCTGTCCCGCAGAGACGTATTCCAGACACTTTTCAATCATAGCTGCTACATCCACCGGGGTCTCGATATAATAGCTTTTGACATCAATTACCCCCACAGCCACATCCATGTGCTTGGCAAACTCTGCAATCAATTCTATTTCAGAAAATTCACGGTTGGCCATTTCTACATGTACTTCATCCACTTTAAAATCCAGGAAGTCAGGCAGCATGGGTGCTATCTTTCTGTACCCCACGGCGTGACCCTTAAAATTCCCAAAGCACAGGTGTGTGGATAACCTGCATCGGCCCACCACCGGTTCTACCGTACGGTTGAAAATATCCACGAATCTCTTGGTATCCTCTTTATAAGCATAGCAGCTCATAGAAGGCTCGTCTACGGTTATTTCCTGGCATCCAGTTTCCACCAACCTTTCAAGTTCGGTTCTAACCAAAGGTAATAGGGCTTCAGTAATGGCAAATCGGTCAGCATACTGTTGGTTGGGCAGCAGCCTGCCGCTAAGGGTAAAAGGCCCCGGAACACTGGCTTTTAGCGTTTGGTTTTCAGGTGCCAATCGCTGCAGTCGTTGAAATTCTTCCACCACGCCTAAACCTCTTGGTGCCACCAGGTCGCCAATAATTTCATGCTTACCTCGTTGATCATGCGCTGGTGGGCCCCATAGGCGTGGCGATTTGGTTTCACGTTTAATACCTTCAATGAATCCATAAAAAGACAGGTTGAAATCAAGCCTGGTCTGTTCACCATCAGTAATTTGGTCCAACCCAGCAGTGACTTGGTCA
Organism: Cyclobacteriaceae bacterium; assembly: GCA_028289505.1. Taxonomy (GTDB): domain Bacteria; phylum Bacteroidota; class Bacteroidia; order Cytophagales; family Cyclobacteriaceae; genus SZUA-3. The sequence goes on along the minus strand of JANQPK010000334.1, from coordinate 2,095 downwards.
TGTATTGCCGCCACCACTGCATCATCGATCATTTCCGCGATGTCGGCCTCACCAAACTGATCCAAATTTTCCGAGGCGTATTCCAACCAAGCAGGAAAGGGATAGCTTCCAATCACGGTGGTGCGTATAGGTATTGAATTCATGCCATATTATTTAGTTAAAAGAAGTAAGGTTATTGCTCCAGCCATTCCTGGTTATATCAGCGGTCGACTTTGGTATTTCCAGCACCGCACCCAGATCCAACAGGCGAGATTGTAACGTTTTTAGAGGTATCGCATTGGCCTCAACATCCATCTCCAGAGATATCACCGCTGCCGTTCCGGCAGCTTGTCCCATGGACATGGTCTGAGCCATAGAGCGACAGGAAGCGTGGGCATCATGGGTGGCAGAGAAGCACCTGCCCACTACCCAGGCAGCTTTACTATCTTTAGGTACCAAAGTACCATAGGGGACTCCATAAATGCCAGTGTCTGGAATATACTGCCAAACTGTTTCTGGTTGTCCCGGCTGACCCTTGCGGTGATCCTCAATGGGTGCTCCACAAAGAAACACGGTATCATCAGGAATCTCGGGATTCAAACAATGCTCCTTGGTAAGCCTTTTTTCACCATAAACCCTCCTGGTTTCTCTCACCCCGATTTGTACTGAAGTTCCGATGATACTGGCGCCTTGATAGCCGGGAACCTGTTCTCTTAGGAATTTCTCATACAAGAAAGCTTGTCGACGACCTTCGATTTCCGCTTCGGTTAATTGCCAAGGATCAAGAGGTTTTTTATCGGTTACCTTTACTGCTACCGTAGATATACAACCGGTTTGGCACATTTCATGCACCGAGCCTTTTTTCCGGGGCAATTTATAGGCTTTGCTTGACACCGCCTGTTCCATTTTTTCACTGAGCATTTGGTTGCCACCAGCGGTTTGATACTGCTGTAAATCAACATTTGACATGCGAAAGGTAGTAGTCAGGCTCTGCATGGGGTCAAGATCTCCTGCTAATTCGTATTCGAAATCGGCGAGATGGCAAAAATCAGCATCCCCGGATGCATCAATTACCCGGTGAGCTATAATTTTATGAAAGCCTGATTTGTTCCAAAAAATGCAGCAATAGTGTCCGTTTTCCACAGGTTCAACCCCCACCAGGTGGGTATGCAGTAGGTATTTGACCCCAGCATCAAGAATCAGCTGGTCCCAAACCAGTTTGAGTTTCTCTGGATTGTAGTTAACTCCAGTGCCCGCACCATAGGTATTGGGTCGAAGGAAGATATCTCCTAACTGGTCTAATCTATTCACTACTATATCGGGTAGACCGCCTACTACTTTCCTGGGAGCTTCACTGGGAGTAAAAAAACCGTAGAAAGTGTCAAGCATTTGAGTGGATGTGCCACCGGCAAAACCGTAGCGCTCCACCAGCATCACCGAATAGGAACCATGGTTTGAGGCGGCCAATGCCGCTAGACAACCTGCAGAACCAGCCCCAATCACCAGAATATCGGTGGTACCCATTAACTGGATTTTGTTGCTACCGGCCCACATTCTGATACAATTTGGCCAATCGATGTGCGTGTTCATCATAGGCACCTTCAAAAAGGTCACGGGCCCTTTCAGCACCAACTACCGCAGCACTGCTCAGTACTTTTGGAGGTTGTCCTGCTTGAGTCAGTAAATGAGCTGTTTCCGCCTTGAGGCAATTGATGATCATGGTACCACCCACGGTTGAGGCAGGGGCCACCGGGGTGTCCAACTGATCCACGTAGACAACAGCATCACCGACAGGAGCTCCGGTGTCGAGTACCAGATCGGCATAGTCGGTTAGTTTACTACCATCAGACTTCTTGCTCTGGGATTTTTCAAGGTGCGCCAGAGATACCAGTGCCACCACTGTAACCCCCGATTCTTTAAATACTTTGGCAATTTCAATAGGTACCACATTGGACCCACTACTGGATATTACCAAGGCGGTATCCTCAGTAGAAAGTGAAAAGTTTCGCAGTATCCGTTCTGCCAGGCCCTCCACGTTTTCCAAAAACATGGCTTGTCTCTGACCATTTGCCCCAACCACCAGATTATGAAAAGTCAGGGACAGCTCCACAATAGG
>JANQPK010000368.1 GCA_028289505.1 Cyclobacteriaceae bacterium | reverse complement strand
AGCTAACCTCAGAGGAAGGCTATGGTAATTCTAGTTTCGAAGTAATCGTTCCAGCCAAGCGTCGGCGTAATTGCTACCGGATTGATGAGGAACAAATGTTCATTGAGATTACCAGGGGCAGGTCTGAAATCTATGATCTGCTTACACATTTGACATTTCTGTATATAGAGGCGGAAAAAATCAAAAACCGGGCACTGGATGAGGGTGGTAGGAAAACCAGGGAATGGACCAAGATGGAAAAAATTGTGGAGGGCGGTGTCACCATTGATGATAAGAACAAAGAGGTTGCTTTCAGCTATCTCAGTATCATTTTAGGCAGAACCTTCCAGGAAACAGAGGAAATGTATGAAAGGTTTGAACAGAACCCTAGTCACAATGGCCTGTTCCATGTAACCTACTGGATTGGCAAATTGGCGTTGCAGGAAGCTATCCAAGATCAGGATCGCAGTATCAGTTTTACTGCCACCCTTCGTGAAAGAATTGGCCATCACATATACGGAGATCGATGGGCTTCACAGATAAAAGATTATCTGCTGGAAAACAACCTGATTAATCGCCCATTGCACGTGATAAGCTCTAATCTCCACAGTGTACTGAATAGCATATATGCCTTTCCTGCCATCAAGAGAATGCCAGGCGGATGGAAAAGCATCGAAAAAACGGCCCTTGAATTAAGCAAGGAAGAGAGTACCCGTCTCAACGAGAAGATCAGATCCTATGCTGAGGCCCATGGCACAAAATTTCTTGAGGATCCTTCTGGTACTAATATATCCGTACAGATCATCGACCTTTCCAAAGTAAACCTGGAGCAGCTTTCAACAGAATTAAAGATTAATAAGCAATATATCAAAGACCAGAAACCCGTTATCCTGGTGATGGATTACGCCTTTGGTGAGCAGGCATACGAAATAATGGACGAGTTACTGCGCCCGCTAGAACAGGAAGACGTGGTGATCCATATGCCTATCAGATCAATCTCCATAATGGGAAAGGCCGGGATATTGACTGGAAACAAAGGGGACATTATGATTGCCGACGCCCACCTTTTCGAAGGTACCGCCGATAACTATCCCATCGATAACCAACTGAAAATTGAAGACTTCGAAGATTGTGGATTAGAGGTGTACCGAGGACCGATGATCACCGTTTTGGGAACATCGCTGCAGAACCGCGATATCTTGAATTATTTTAAGAATAGCAGTTGGGGCTGTATAGGACTTGAGATGGAGGGTGCACATTTTCAGAAAGCGATCCAGGCTGCTTCTAAGATCCGCAAGAACGTTGAAGAAGATGTTGAAATCCGTTACGCATACTATGCTTCTGATAATCCCCTGATTTCTGGATCAACCCTGGCTTCTGGTAGTTTGGGTGCGGTAGGAGTTAAGCCTACCTACCTGATCACACTGAAGATCTTAGGGCAAATCTTGGGAATGGGGGAATGAGGGAATGAGGGAATGAGGGAATGAGGGAATGGGGGAATGGGGGAATACTAGATCAATAGATTGGAGATTGGTGATTTTGAGCTTGGCAGTACGAGCTTATAGGTAACTTGGCAGTTTTACAGTTGGCAGTTGACAATTGGCAGTTGTTATTTGCCTAAAGGCAGTTGCCATTTGACATTTGGCAGTTGGTATTTGGTACTTAATTGTCAGTTGTCATTTGGTGCCTGAAATTTGTGTTTTAGCATTTAGCGCTAAAACACCGGAGGTGTAAAGATGATGTCCACTCTGCGATTGCTTAATCTTCCAATATGAGTTTGATTATCGAAATAAGGGTTATGTAAACCGTTATTTTTTATCAGTACTTTTTCACGAGGTATCTGTTTATCAACCAACTGTTGTAGCACTGCTTCACTTCGCATCTGGGATAACCACTGATTATACTGTGCACCCCCAATATTGTCGGTATGACTGCTAATTGAAATCTGGTAGTTTTCAATGTGAGGTAATGAGTCGAGGAAGTGGAAAATAGCACTTCGCTGGTTTTCTGTTATATAATAGCTACCCCCTCCAAAATATATACTGCGTATTATCTCATGCTCCTGACCACAAACTGGCAGCCAGAACATGAATGATAATCCGATTAAAAACTTTTTCATACGCCCTCCATTAAAAACAACGCAAGAAATGATTTCAATGTTCCTTTAAATAAATATCGGAATTGACACCCTAGTTTTCAATTATTTGTCTAAAAATATATTTTACTTACTAGTAAGTTTAATTATGTTTGTACATGGCAAGTCGGGGAACTACCAAGCGCAAAATACTGGACCTTGCTGAAAACCTGTTACAAAGATTGGGTTACAATGGCTTCAGTTATCATCACCTTGCTACCGAGTTGGGTATTAAGAATGCCGCCATTCATTATCACTTCCCCAGTAAAGAGGACCTAGGGATAGCTATAATTGAAAGAACCAAGGGAAGGTTTTACAAGTGGATATATAATCCGGAAAACCGAGTTTTACCTGTAAGACAACAATTGGAGTGGTTTGTTAAGATTTATCAATACAACCTTAATAGGGGCCATAGAGTATGTTTGATCGGTGCACTTGCTACTGATTACTACACATTACCGGCGTCCATGCAATCCGCCATCGATCATCTGTCTAATGACATTCAGAAGTGGGTTGCTCGATTACTTGATAGTGGTAGACAGTCCGGCGAATTAGCCTTTGAAGGCAGTAGCCAGGATAAATCTGTCTGCCTAATCAGTAGTTTAACCGGCTCATTACAATTGGCCAGATTGATGGGTGAAGAATACTTCCACAAGACAGTTAAACAGATTTTTGTAGATTTAAACCTTACTTATTAGTAAGTTATTTAATACTGAAATGAAGCTAAAGAGAACGGTAATTACGGGTTTGGGTGCCATCACCCCCCTGGGGAATCATTTAGGAGATTTCTGGAATAATCTGATTGCAGGCACCAGCGGTGCTTCGGAGATTACCAGATTCGATACCCGAAACTTCAAAACCAAATTTGCCTGTGAGCTGAAAGATTACCAACCACTGGACTATTTTGACCGAAAGGAAGCCAGGAAAACAGATCCGTTCACTCAATATGCCTTGATCGCTTCAGATGAAGCCATCAAGGATGCCAGGCTAGATCTCAACTCATTGGACCCTCACCGTTGTGGAGTGATCTGGTCCTCCGGTAACGGTGGGATCCATACCTTTGACCAGGAGGTAAAAGCTTTTGCACAATCAAATGGAAATCCAAGATTCAGCCCCTTCTTTATTCCAAAGATCTTAATTGATACACCCTCAGGTGCTATCAGCATCAAGAACGGTTTCAAGGGTGCCAACTATTGCCCGGTTAGTGCCTGTGCTTCCTCGACCACCGCAATTATTGATGCCTTCAATTACATTCGTCTGGGTAAGGCAGATCTAATTATCGCAGGGGGTTCCGAAGCACCGATTACCGAATCTGGTATGGGAGGTTTTGGTGCTATGAAAGCACTCTCCACTAGGAACGACTATCCCAGTACCGCCAGTAGACCGTTTGATCAAGATCGAGATGGATTCGTAATGGGAGAAGGTGCCGGTGCGTTGGTACTGGAATCGCTGGAGCATGCATTGTCAAGAAAAGCCCCGATTTATGCTGAAATTGCAGGTGGCGGCATGACCGCGGATGCCTATCACCCTACAGCCACTCACCCTGAGGGTCTGGGTGCTCTAAAAGGCATGGAATTAGCACTGGAGGAGGCGGGAACAGCAGCAAGCGAACTTGATTACATCAATGCTCATGCAACCTCAACCCCAGTTGGAGACCTGTCAGAATTATCAGCCATTCAAAAATTACTACCTGAGCAGAACCAAACCTGGATAGGTGCTACCAAATCCATGACCGGTCATCTACTTGGTGCTGCAGGAGCTATTGAAGCCTTAATTTGTACTTTGGCGGTCCACCATGACCTGCTACCACCAACCATTAACATAGAAAACCTTGACCATGCAGTTCCCAGTTCATTACGGATTACACCCGTTGATCAGGCGGTTGGCCAACCTGTCAACTATGCCATGAGTAATACTTTTGGTTTTGGCGGCCACAACGCCACCGTAGTGCTAAAGAAATACCAGAATGATATCTAGGATTTAAATAGGCCCCAGAACTTACTGTCGATTGAAGGTTTTTCGTAATCGCTGAAGTTCAGTATGAAGTCAGCGCCTTTACCAGGTTGACTTTCGCAGGATATGGTTCCACCCATGGCTTCGGTAAATTTTCTGACAATGGTCAGACTAAGGTCGGAGGCACTCTTGATATTTACTTCGTCCAAAATCTCTGGACTTGTGAGCGGCTTTTTTGCCTGGTCCGACATGCCAGGCCCCTGGTCAGAAACAATGATATTCAGGGAGTCCTGCTCTTCCTGGGTTTTTACCAGGACCCGCTTGCCTGCAGTTGAAAACTTGACAGCATTTCCGATTAAATTCTCCAGAATTTCAT
>JANQPK010000327.1 GCA_028289505.1 Cyclobacteriaceae bacterium | reverse complement strand
TTGTCAAAGGCCAGGGGTTTGGTGGTGTGCCAGTTGGTCATCACATTTTCATCCAGATCAGTAAGTACTACTTCTGTCTCACTGCTGGGGACCAGTTCACCTTCCTTCATTTTATTGCGGTAAATCCTCTTCCTGGAGCTGGTATATAGATATCCGTTATGGATGGTAATACCAGTAGCAGCACGACCATCCTGCTTGAAGTTGCCGAAGTGTACAATGCTATCAGCTTTACCATCTTGATCCAGATCACGTAAGGCGATTACCCCCTTTTCATCTCTGGTATAGCTTAACCTAGCGTAAATGTCACCATTGTCATTAACCACAATGTGTCTGGTGGGACCCAAGCTATCTACTACTACCAGAGCTTCGAAGTTATCTGGCAAAAACAGTCCACCGTTATCTGGATCGCTTTCAGGAAGATGTGGATCGGGACTGCACTGAAATAACCATAAAATTACAATGCTTAGCAAGGCTCTTGATACAGCTATAGATCTCATGAGACTAAACACATAGATACTAAAATGCCAGAAAAGCATACCCCTTTAGTTGATAGGTGGTTACCGTAGTCAGCATTGAGGTTGCTATTTCTATCTCTTCCAGCACCTGATCCGGCTCTACTTTACTGTAAAGCAGTGATTGGCCACATACAGTAAGCTTTACCCCTGCATCTTTTAGACTTCTAACCAGTTCAATATTGGGGTTCTCTACCTGGTATCGCTCCAAATAGTGCTGGTTTTGCATTACCAGGTCATTGGCCTGGCCGTGAATAGCCAATACTACCTGCATTTCTTTGGTAGCACCACCTACTGCATGAAGATTGATCATACGAGCCACGTTATTGAGTGCCGGGTTTAATTTTTCTGGAGATTCGGCACCTGAATACAAATCAATTACCACTCTATATACTTGATCGGGGCCTGGGCGAACGGTGGCCTCTGGAATATCATAGATACCACCAAACTTTTTTATTACCGGGTTTACCATTTCCTGTGCCCAGGCTGGAACGGAAAATGATAAAGTACAGATTAACAAGTATATATATCGGTTTGACTGCATAATTAGTTCTAAAATCAGATCTTAAAGAAAATCCTTTTGCGATAAAGAAAATAACTGAGGTAACACATGACCGCCAAGGAAAACAAGGCGTTGGTTACAGCCAATGCATGGGGTCCTAAACCCAAGGCACCCAAAAACCCGTGGTTCCAAATGTGAACAAAATCCCTGAGCCAACCTGCCAGAATATTGGCAAAAAGGTAGATAAATATTGAATTCATACCTACAATAATGAATAGCCATGCCCATTTTCGATAACCTTTGATGTCTACCAGCCAGTAAAAAAAAGCCAGACTTAACAAGCACCACCCACCGGAAGCAAAAACAAATGATGTTGTAGATATGCGTTTGACAATAGGTGTAACCCCGGTCAGATCTAAACCATATCCTACGATTAGCCCTCCAAGTCCAACCCACGCGAAGGTTTTAATGATCCTGCGTGGCTGATCCCGCCAAGAAAGCAATAGCGTACCACAAACTGCTCCCCATATAGTGTGAGCAGCTGTTGGAATACAGTTAATGGTCACCCAGCCACCGCCGGGATTAATTTTACCCATCAACACCATATCCATCCAAGACCCGAAGTTTTGGTCTTTAACAAAAGGTGCTCCTGGGTCATAAATACGGTACATGATCTCCGTTAGCAACAGCAATAGTGCGGATGCAATCAGTTGGGTACGTATCGGCATCCTCATCAATAAGAATGTAACAAGGATGGTAAAACTCAATTGGGTCAGTACATTCCACAGTTCCCATACCAGTTTGCCACTGTAAACACAGTGTAACCCTGTTCCAAACAAGAACAATAATAGGCACCTGAACAGAATATGCTTGAAGGCTTGGTTCCAGCTGGCTCCTTTTGCCATACGGCTGCGCAATGAAAATGGCATGGCCACCCCCACAATAAACATAAAGAAAGGCTGGATCAAGTCCCAAAACCGCAGGCCATTCCAGGGATGATGGTGAAACTGCTTGACTACAGCTGCCCCAAAAGTACCTTCTGAAAACAAATCAGTGAAAGCGTGATATACTAAAGCTGATTCTGCGATCAATAGGAACATGGTAAGACCCCGGTAGGCATCCAAGGATACTAGACGATTACTGGGTAATGAGTCGGTCATGGGTTTATTTTTCTGGTTTTATTAGTGATGTACCTCCAGCAATCTTAACTGGAATTATGGCAGCTTCCTTTCCCGTTTGCTGCTGGTAAAATCTAGTGATCCTGTCAACCACCTGTTCCCCTAATTCCTCCTTTATCAGGTTAATGGTGCAACCGCCGAATCCACCTCCCATCATTCGCGCTCCCAGTACCGCAGGTTCCGCAGTGGCCAACTTAACCAGTACATCGAGCTCCTCACAGCTTACCTGGTATTTACTGCTAAGACCATGATGGCTATGGTACATTCTTTGTCCAAAAGATACAAATTCCCCCAACTGTAAGTCCTTGCTGGCCTCGATTACTCTTTGGTTCTCTTCCAACACGAACTCACATCGCTGATGTATCACTGGGTCTTCGATTAACTGCAGCATGTCCATATCGAAATCCCGGACATTGTTTACCTCAGGAAATTGATTTTGAACCAGGGCTACACCCTGCTCACACTCCGCTCGCCTTACGTTGTACTCCGTTGAACTTAGCTGGTGTTTGACATTGGAGTTAAGCAACCAAAGACTGTATCCTGTGAAATCTACTGCTATCGGAATATGAGATTCAGTCCTGCAATCCATCTGGATCAATCGGTTCACCTGGCCAAACATATTGGCATACTGATCCATCAACCCACATTTCAGTCCAACAAATTCGCCCTCAGCTGCTTGACCAATTTTTGCGATATCTAATTTGGACAGACCTAAACCCAGCAGTTCATTTAATCCATAGGTGACCCCACATTCCAGAGCGGCTGAAGATGACATCCCGGAGCCAATGGGGATATCACCTCCAAAAACACAGTCAAATCCCCTTACTTCCAGTCCCCTACCCTGCAATTGTTGCACCACACCCATAATATAGTTGGCCCAGTTATGGGTATCGGTTCGCTGGAAATGGCTAAGGTTAAAACTAAAGTCTTGATTGAAATCGAATGACATCAGATTGGCGTGACCAGTGTTATTCAAGCCGATCCCGATTACAATCTGCTTATCAATTGCAGCTGGCAAAACAAAACCCTGGTTGTAATCAGTATGATCACCAATAAGATTTACCCTCCCTGGTGAGCGCACTAGCATAGGCTCAACTTTGAATAATTCCCGATATCGTTGCTGAATTTCCTCTACCATAAGTCATCAAATTGGGGAAATATTTTATTTGCGCAAAATTCATCTCTGGAATTTGTGTGTGTTATGGTTATCTTGTTTCTGCTCTCAATAGTCTTAAAAAGTATTATAGGAAATGCAGATATCATTGAAATGGCTGCCCTGGATATTACTAGTCAGTTGTGCACCACCTGAACCAGTTGATACTACCCTTGCTTCTCCGCCTCCCAGCAACAATATTCGGAATCACTTAAATCGGGTAGCCTCAGACTTATCGGAACAGACTTTATCACCAGATAACTGGCAGCAGGTTCGTAGCACGCGTTACCAGCAGTTTTTGGAAATGATCAGTTTATCTCAAAAACCAATAGCTAAAGAAAGATCTACACCCAAAGTGACGGTAACAGGAACCGTCCAAGGTGATGGTTATCGAATTGAAAAGCTATATTATGAATCATCGCCAGGTCTATATGTTCCAGCTAATCTTTACCTACCAGATAAGCTCTCGGGTCCCACTGCCGGCATTATTTATCTATGCGGCCACTCCAGAACCCAAAAGACACATTATCAAACCCATCCTGAAAAATTTGCTCGGTTGGGCTTTGTTTGTCTTATTCCTGAAACCATTCAATGGGGCGAAGTTGAGGGTGAGCACTGGGGTTGCTATGCCAATGGGTGGTTTAATTGGTACAGTAAGGGCTATACTCCAGCTGGAGTAGAAGTTTGGAATGCTATCAGAGGCCTGGATTTACTGGCTGCAATGCCAGAGGTTGATGCTGACAGGCTTGGGGCCACTGGTATTTCTGGTGGTGGCGCCATCAGTTGGTTTCTCGGCGCTGTAGATTCCAGAGTAAAGGCGGTAGCACCGGTCTGTGGAATTAGTACCCTATCAGCACAATTAAATACCAGGACTATCGATGGTCATTGTGACTGCATGATGTTTATTAATACCTATGGTTGGGCATCCAAAGATGTTGGGGCGCTAATTGCCCCCAGACCTTTGTTAATTGCCCAATCTGATCGAGATGGTCTAAATCAAGTTGAATCGGTGCGGGAAATCTATCAGGATTTGAGTGCTTTTTACAAAGGTTTGGGGGTTTCTGAGAACATCGACTATATCGAAACGCCAGGTGGCCACTCTTATCACCAGATGAGCCGACAAGGTATATTTTCATTCTTTATGAAGCACCTGATGGATCAGGAGATCAGCCCACAAGAAGTTGGGGATATCGACGAATCCTCGGGCTCACTATTTTCAAATGATGAACTCATGGTTTATACCGATGGCCCACCCGAAGGTGACATTACCACCACCATCCAGGAATCATTTATAGCACTACCAGACTCCGAAGAGCCTGAAAATATGGATGTGCTGAGGACTTATACCGAGAAAGTAAAATCATCATTAATCCAAAGAACCTTTCACAACTTTCCAGGATCTGATGTCCCGTTGGAACCGGAATTGATCTTTCGCAATGCTGATTTTGCCTCACATGGAGGTGATAAATACCTAATAAATACAGAGGATGGATGGAAACTAAAGACCACCATCTATTGGCGTAATCCCAAAAATGAAAAAAAACCAATGATGGTGATATTGCGCAATCCCAATGAACCAAGGAATGATTCAGAGCGTTTCAGTTACCAGTTAGATGACCATTGGAATGTGATGGTAATCGATGTTCGAGGAGTTGGAGAATCAGGATGGTCTCAGGACCTGCACTGGCACGCTAGAAGAGCTTCTGCTTGGTCCGGCAGAACCCTAGCCTCTATGCGGGTTTATGACCTATTGCGATTTCTGGAGTTTACCAGAACCCTGCCAGGAGTTGATGTCGGAAAAATTGGTATAGCAGCTCGTGGTGAGCTAGGGGTGGTAGCCTTGTACGGTGCATTGTTAGATGGTAATTGCCATACCTTAGTATTGGATAACCCTCCGCCTACCCAAAATGCCAGCAGTAATAAAGATGGTCGTGGGGAGGCCATTGAAATGCTAAATTGTCTACAAATTACGGATGTTAACCAGTTGCCTGCACTACTGCAACCCACCCAAACAGTGTTCCTGGGAACCATGCCTGAATCTTATCAATGGTCGTTGAAAACGCTTTCCAATGTTGGAAAAGCCGAAACTATCCAGCAAATAGCATCACTAGAGGATCTTAAAATTGAATCTCTTACACGGTGAAAAGGGACTGCATGATCAAGGCCATTTCAGAGTACCCCGACAAGGTATGGGATGTGATCATTATTGGTGGAGGTGCCACTGGACTGGGTACTGCTGTAGATGCTACCACTAGGGGCTACAGCACTTTACTATTGGAGCAGGCCGATTTCGCCAAAGGAACCTCCAGTCGTAGTACCAAACTGGTTCATGGAGGAGTTCGATATCTGGCACAGGGAGATATATCTTTAGTATTAGAAGCCTTGCACGAACGTGGGTTACTTCGGAAAAATGCCCCACACCTGGTGAAGAACCTGGCCTTTGTCATCCCTAATTATGAATGGTGGAGTGGACCTTTCTACGCCATTGGTATGAAGGTGTACGATATGATGGCAGGCAAACTGGGACTGGGACCTTCAGAGATGATATCAAAGGAGGAAACTATAGAGGCCATACCGAATATCCGTACCAATGGCCTTAGGGGTGGTGTAATTTACTATGACGGACAGTTCGATGATTCCCGTTTGGCCATCAATCTGGCACAGACCTTCAGCAAAAACAATGGCACCCTGGCTAACTACTGCAAGGTAACTGGGCTATTAAAATCCGATGGTTTGATCAGCGGAGTCGAAGCCACTGATCTGCAAACAGGGAAGCGGTACCAGATTAGAGCCAAGTCGGTAGTGAATGCTACGGGTGTCTTTGCAGACGAAATCCGTCACATGGATGACCCAGAGCATTCCAGAAGCATTAGACCCAGCCAAGGTGTGCACCTGGTATTGCCTAAAGAATTCTTAAAAGGAGAGTCTGCAATCATGATCCCAAAAACCGATGACGACCGTGTTTTATTTGCGGTTCCCTGGCATCAACGGGTGATAGTAGGGACTACCGATACCCCTAGAGATCAGGCCCAGTTAGAACCGAAACCATTAGATTCTGAGATTGATTTTATTTTGAACACCGCTGGCCGGTATCTCACCCGTGCCCCCAAAAGGTCAGATGTATTAAGTGTTTTTGCAGGTTTAAGACCACTTGCCTACAGTGGTGATGATCAAGAAGCAACCAAAGAGGTTTCTCGCAATCATCAAATTATGGTCTCCCTCTCTGGTTTAGTAACCATTAACGGAGGCAAATGGACCACTTATCGCAAGATGGCAGAAGATATTGTGAATAAAGTTGCAATGGTAGCTGGTCTGGAGGAGCGCCCCTGCATTACCAAGAACATGCCGATACACGGATTTTCTCAGGACCATAAAAATTCCGATCATTTGCAAATTTACGGATCTGATAGAGCGGCAATACTGCAGATGATGGAAGTGCAGCCGGAACTGAATAAGCCATTACACCCCGATCTGGAATACCTGGAAGCTGAAGTGGTATGGGCAATAAGGGAGGAAATGGCAGTAACTGTGGAGGACATACTGGCCAGACGCACCAGAGCCTTGTTCCTAGACGCCAGAGCCAGTATCGCAATGGCCCCTAGGGTAGCTGAAATCATGGCTAATGAGTTGGGCAAGGATCAGGCATGGATTGAGGAACAGTTAAGCCAGTATCAGCAACTGGCCCGAGGTTATATTTTGGATTAGCACTCATCTGATAGCACTCGCCACTTCAATCTCAACACCTTTAGCAGTATGAACCTCACCATCTAGTATCAATCTCAATTGCCAGCTAGGGTCCGATTGAGCTGCTCTGATCCTAAGTGAGTCAGCAGACTTTTGATAGTAAATATCAATTTTATTCCCGGCTATGGGAATATTTTCCAAACTGGCATGATCCCACTCAATAGGCATATTTGGTTTAATAATGACCTCCTTTTGAGCAGCATTGGGATTCACTCCAAAAAATTGGTTTACCATAGGCACTGCAAAGCTGTATATATTCCAGGCTTGGGTGATCATGCCATAATCGGGAGATACTTCATACATGCTCCCTGGTAATGCATAACTAAAACTTCGAGTCATTCTTTGTAGATATTCAAGCGCCTTATCAGGTCTTCCATAATTATTTTCAGCAACTGCCAACACACCAGTAGGTAGCGTCATTACGGCACCAGTATAAGAAAACACCTTAGCTCCTGCAAAAGAACCATCATCAGTTTCAGAAGACTCATCCCGGTCTATACCGGTAACAAAAACACCAAAAGGATTAACAAATTTAGCAGCAGTCTCTAATGCCTTGATTGCTTTTGCCGAGTCTGCTATCTTCATCTCCATAGGTGCATTGACCACCCAGTTGTGGTGGGTTACAAAAGGTTTCGAGCCTGAACTATTGTCCCTTAACACCGCCTGTCGGGTTAGCTTCAGTTCTTCAACTGCCCATGGTTTATCTAAGGTGTCGGCTCGGACAATGGCTTCGTCAATTAATTTCAGGGCCTGTTGGTTGGTTCCGATAAAGTCAGCATATGAGGCAAATTGTTCTGACCAGAATTCCTGGTTAATGCGTTTTGCTAGTTGGTCCGCAATCCCATTATAATGCTGAGCCAGCAATTGTTCTCCTAGTTCCGCAGCCATTTTGGCGGCATCAGCAAAGGCCCGTTGGCTATAACTGGCCACGTCGATCATCTCACTGTTCAATCCATGAATCTCCATCATGCCAAAGCCCTCAGGGAATAGATTATCATCTGAGTCGTTTTCCTCCAGCAACCAAGCGAGTCCTTTTTTGACGGTGGAAAAATATTGCTCTAAAAACGCTCGATCACCGTTCCATCGATAAATTTCCCATATCAATGAGGCATATTGTGGTGTTTCATTAATGTTACCGGGATTAAACACAGCTCCATTGGTTGAAACCTCATGCACAATCTTGCCGTTACCATTGACGGCATTGGAAATACTGTCAAGTAATGCGATGGTAGATCTAACCACATCATCCCGGCCAATGGCCATATATCCTTTCAAGGCATACTCACTATCAACCCCGAACCACCAGGGATAGTCTGGTATACCCGCCATAATTCCGGTACCAATCTCCGGTACTTTCCTTATCAACCAATCACAATTGTATTTCAGCCACTCGAAGGTTTGTTGTATCTGCTGATCGGGAATGGTTAACCGGGTGGTAGCCTCGAGTTGGCGATATCGATCTCTTTTGCGCTGCAAGTAGGTAGCATAATTGGTCTGAATATCCTGATAGGTACTCAACGCCTGCTCCCGAGACCGATAGGAGCCTGCTATAGTAAAATTCAGTACCCTAGATTGGCCCTCATCAATTGATATTGGATACCACTGTGCGGATGACTTACCTAAGCCTGAATATCGAGGTTCCATTGCAGAATACCCCTCATCATTGGCCTCACCGCCATATACCACAAACCAGGGATTAGCAGTGTCTTTGCCTTCCCAGGCATGAATGTCTGCGTTGTAGGTCAGCTCATCCGGATGATCTTCCATCCCAGTCCATTCCCCTAGCCAGGTTGGTCTTAAGTCAACATCACCCTGGAAGTTTATAGTAAATTCTTGCTGCTGCTCTCCCTGGTTTTCAATTACCAACTGTACTAACAGGCCTTCCAATCCATCCGGCACAAACTGCCACCGTTCCACCTTAAGTCCCTTTGGTACCAAGTTAAAAATATGGAGATTGGCCATTGGATAATTGACAAAGCTTTGAGCCTGGGTAAGAACCAAGGTATCATCCGGCCAGACTAAATTAAATCCAAAACCATCCATTAGTTTTATAGGATGGTCCCAGATACCGCCCATTTCACCGGTGATATGCCAGCCAATTTCAGGAAAACTACCATCCTGATGACCCACCATGTAGACTCGATCTCCTGCGGTTACAAAAGGAGAAGACAGATAATCAGAGCTGCCCGGAATTGATGGGCTCTGAGAAAGAATATCTTCAAATATCGGCACTGAGCCACCGTTGTTATTGGCACAGCCAAAGACCGATAACCCCAATACTATACTAAATACCTGCTTTAACATCAATCAGTAGTGGTAATTGCGGGAATGATCCGGTCCCTTAGTACTAACCAGCTTGACTTCTGTGGTCGAGCATGGATATTCCAACCATTAAAAACTACCATGGTTTGATATTCGGGAGCTACCATCAGGAACTGTCCTCCATAGCCATTTCCAGCAAAAATCTTGGTATTGTCATCATGGTGACTTGGAATCCACCATTGGTAACCATATCCGGATTGTCCATCAAAATCCACCTGTGGAGATAACGACTTCCTTACCCAAGCTTGAGACACAACCTGTTGGCCTTCCCATTTACCATTATTAAGCATCAAATAACCAATTTTAGCCAGATCATGAGTACTGAGATAAAGTCCCCCTTCAGTATCTACCTCTCCAGTGGGTGTTAGCTTCCAATAATAATCTTCAATCCCTAGCGGTCCGAACAGTTTCTCTTCTGCCCAGTAATCTATCCGTTTTCCGGTAGCCTCGCGCACGATTTTGCCTAATAAGACACTGGCCCCACTGTTGTACTCAAACCTGGTACCGGGAATGGTATCCATAGGATGGTCCAGAATAAACTGAACCCAATCATGGCTTGCTTCCATAAGAATACAACTGTTGTTCGCTTCATCATAATTCTCTTCATCCCATTCTATTCCGGACCGCATGGTTAACAGGTCGTGAATTCTTATAGACTGTTTTCGATCATCAGTAGTATCCACCTGGTATGCCTGCAAATAGGAAAGCATTGAGGAATCCACGCTGCCGATCAATCCCTCATCCACCGCAATCCCCATTAGTATTGAGGTAATGCTCTTGGTCACAGACTGAAGTGTATGGAGGTCGGTGTTCTGGTAATAAGGGTGCCAGGCAGTATGATCATAATTATACTGATGATTAGTGGTATCATACTGTTGCATAATACTTTGGTAGTCTTGTTGGTAATTATAATCTACCACAACTTTACCATTCCGTATTAATAGAAAATGGTCTATCAAACCATAAACACCTTCGGTTATCTCTTGATGAATGGAGTCTATTACTTTGGGGTCAATCCCAGCGCTCTTGGCATCGCTAGCTTCCCAAAATGAATTTTGCGTGTTATTATCAAATTGATCAACCTCTGAAGAACAGGCCATTAATAGGATTAGACAAGCTCCAAGAATCGAAGCCACCATAACTGGGTTGCTGAATTTCATGCTTAAGCTAGAATAGGCTTTACCAAATGTCCGTGCACGTCAGTTAATCTAAAACGCCTTCCTTGAAACTTGAAGGTAAGTCGCTCATGATCGATGCCAAGTAGATGCATCAAAGTAGCCTGAAAATCATGAACGTGCACAGGGTCTTGTACTACACTGTAACCAAATTCATCGGTAGCGCCATAGGTATAGCCTTTTTTCACTCCCGCACCTGCCATGAATATGGTAAAGCACCTAGGGTGATGATCTCTGCCAAAGTTGTCCGAGGTCAACTGTCCTTGTGAGTAGTTGGTGCGTCCAAACTCTCCTCCCCATATAACCAGGGTATCCTCCAGCATTCCACGCTGCTTAAGATCAGTTATCAGGGCGGCGGTTGGCTGATCAGTTTCTCTACATTGACGTTCAATGTCTCTAGGCAGGTTACCGTGATGATCCCAACCTTGATGGTACAATTGAATGAACTTGACGTCTCTCTCGGCCAGTCTTCTGGCCAATAAACAATTTGCCGCAAAGGTCCCCGGTTTTCGGCTATCAGGTCCGTACATATCATAAATATAGTCCGGTTCCTTACTGGTATCCATAATCTCAGGCACGGAAGTCTGCATGCGAAAGGCCATCTCATATTGGGCCATTCTGGCCATGATCTCCGGATCACCGACATCCTGGAAATTTATACGTTCTAGTTTTTGCAGATAGTCCAACTGCTCCCGCCTATCCTCGCCGGTCACTCCGGGAGGGTTATTCAAATAAAGTACTGGGTTCTTACCCGCACGAAACTGGACTCCTTGGTATTGCGAGGGCAAGAACCCATTACCCCATAGACGCGAATACAACGGTTGCCCAAATTTGTCTTTAGTCAACAGTACCACAAAAGAAGGAAGATT
>JANQPK010000320.1 GCA_028289505.1 Cyclobacteriaceae bacterium | reverse complement strand
ATGGCTTATCTGGATGGAGATATAGCTACTATTTCTGCCCACATGGATAGCCTGGACACTGAAATTGCTGCAGCTGAGCTATTGGTTACTGCTGATGGCATTACCATGTGCAGTGCTGGTGTGACTCGTTATGCCCCGAACAGAACAGACATTCAAAGAGCTTGGGTGATGTGGCATCAACTAGATGCTTTGCGAGCCGAATTAGATGGTGATGTTAGTGCCGTTGAAGAGGCGCTGGTCAATGCCACTACTATGGAGGCAGGAACTGGCTACAGTTTTGGTCCTCCAGATATACCTTATCCAAGTTTTGAGCATTTTGGGTACTGGTTACTTGACCAGGGCCGTGCTGCAGATGCATTGGATCAATTCAACACCAGCCTTGAGCGTATGCCTAACCGTACCAAGGCTTTGAAAGGAAAACAACTAGCACTAAAAATGATAAATAATACTAATGAAATTTAGATTTCTTATTATACCCTTAACCCTATTGCTGTCCTGTTCGTCCGAACGCTATGACCTGATTATTCGAAATGGAACCATATATGATGGATCCGGAGATGCTCCCTTTCAAGGGGATTTGGCCATAGCAGGTGATAGCATCGTCAAGATTGGTGATCTATCCGATGCGGTCGCGTCCACAGAAATCGATGCTCAAGGTATGGCAGTTAGCCCGGGTTTTATCAATATGCTCAGTTGGGCCAATGTGAGCTTATTGGAGGATGGCAGATCTCAAAGTGATATCAGGCAAGGTGTAACCCTTGAGGTTTTAGGCGAGGGTACTTCTATGGGGCCAATCTCGGAGGAAATGAGAATTGAACAATTGGAAAATCAAACGGATATTAAATATGATATTCCATGGACTACCCTGGGTGAATATTTACAATATCTTGAAGATAAAGGGGTTTCTACCAATTTTACTTCTTTTGTTGGAAATGGGACTTTGAGACGTTATGTGATCGGAAACGAGAACCGGAAAGCCACTGAAGATGAGATTCGTCAAATGCAGGACTTAGCCAGAGAGGCCATGGAAGAAGGGGCTGTAGGTCTAAGTTCGGCACTTATCTATGTGCCCAGTGGATATGCGAATACCGATGAATTAATCGCGCTCAGTAAAATAGCTGCAGAATATGATGGGATGTATATTAGTCATATCAGAAGCGAAGCATCTGAGCTATTGGAAGCAATTAATGAGCTGTTAACCATTTGCAAGGAAGCCAATATTCATTCTGAGATATATCATTTAAAAGCTTCAGGTGTAGACAACTGGCATCTATTGGATAAGGCAATAGTAAAATTAGATAGTGCCAGGCTGGCAGGTTTGCCAGTTACCGCGGATGTTTATACCTATCCAGCTAGCTCTACTGGTTTGCATATTCAACTTCCCAACTGGGTTCGCGATGGTGGTATCAGCGCTACCATTGAGCGACTTAAAGATTCGTCATTACGCCATCGAATTCTCTCTGAGATTAAGTTTCAACATACCCCTGACCGGATTTTATTGGTGGGTTTTGATAATGAGGATTTGCGCAAGCACATTGGAAAAAGACTAAACGAGGTGGCAGAGGAGTTGGGCAAATCTCCTGAAGAAACCATGATAGATCTGATCGTTGAGGATGACAGCCGCATTCAGGTGGTCTATTTTTCCATGTCGGAAGAAAATATCAGTAAGAAAGTGGCGATTCCCTGGGTAAGTTTTTGTTCAGATGCTGGAAGTTATACCAATGAGGGCGTTTTTCTAAAAAGAAGTACTCACCCCAGGGCTTATGGATCGTTCATCAGAGTAATCGGTAAATATGCCAGGGACGAGGGTGTAGTATCTTTGCAAGAGGCCATCAGGAAACTCACTTCTCTGCCCGCAGAAAATCTTAAAATAAAAAGGAGGGGCAGGTTAGCTCCAGGCTACTTCGCTGATGTGGTAGTTTTTGACCCTGAAGAGGTCAAAGATAAGGCCACTTTCGAAGAACCTCATCAGTATGCTCAAGGAGTGGTGCATGTGTTGGTCAATGGGGTACAGGTACTGAATGAAGGAGAACACACCAATGCCACTCCAGGCCGTTTTGTCAGAGGACCAGGCTACCAAAGAACCAAATTATACTGACCTGACAATTACCAGAAATAAACCAGCTTACTTTTACTACCTTTACCTGAAACCATCAGAATATGTTATCTAGAAGACGTTTTATGCTCTCAAGTAGTGTCATGGCTGCTGCCACCATTGTTCCATTAGACCTCAAGAGTTCAACCTACGCAGACCAAAGAAAATTTACCATAAGTCTTAATGCAGGTAGTATTGGAGTCAAAGCCAGCCAGCAAGAATTGTTCAATATGGCGGTAAAGCATGGCTTTGAAGCTATCAATGTGCAAGCTGCTGAGTTGGCCAGTATGTCACATGAAGAGGTAAAAGCATTTCTGAAGAATATGGAGTTCAAAAAAATAAAGTGGGGCTCGGCTACCTTGCCAGTGGATTTTCGGAAAGATAAAAGTACCTTCCAGGAAGGACTTAAACCATTACCTGAATATGCACGGGCGATGCAAAGAGCGGGAGTAGACCGCATGAATACCTGGATATTGTCATTTGATCATTCACTAACATACTTGCAAAACTTTAAACAACATACCTCAAGGCTTCGCGAGGTTGCGGATATATTGAACGATCACGGGGTACGACTGGGTCTTGAGTATGTAGGTCCCCGTACTTTGCAGGCAATTGGTAAGTTTTCCTTTATCAGGACCATGGCCGAAACCAAGGAGTTAATCGCAGAAATCGATCGACCCAACCTGGGCTTTGTACTGGATAGTTTTCACTGGTATTGTGCTGGTGAGACTAAAGAGGACCTGCTTACCTTAACAAATCAGGAAATCGTTGCAGTAGATCTGAATGATGCACGTGCAGGCATACCCGCAGATGAGCAAATTGATGGTAAGAGAGAACTGCCATCAGCCACCGGGGTGATTGATCTGAAGGCCTTTCTTTCATCACTGATATCCATTGGGTACGATGGTCCTGTAAGAGCCGAGCCGTTTAATCAACCGTTGCGCGATATGGATGATGATGATGCCCTAAGCGCCACCTACAAAGCCATGAAGGAGTCTTTCAATTTAATCGAGTAGATTCAAGGATAGATACAATGACCAAAGAATGGGTTGATCGGTACCTGGAACGAATTCAGTATCACGGTAATTTAAATCCAAATGTAGAGAATCTTACTAGTTTACAGGAATCTCATATTTATACTGTACCTTTTGAGGATCTGGACATACACTATGGAGTTCCACTATCTCTTGACTTGGAAGACCTTAGTGAAAAAGTGATTGAGAACAATCGCGGTGGATTTTGCTATGAATTAAACTATCTATTTGGTTCATTACTGCAAGCGCTTGGTTTCCAAGTGAATTTTATCTCAGCCAGGGTATATAATGAAATCACAGGAATTGAAGGACCTGATCACGACCACATGGCACTTCGGGTTCAATTAAAAGATCAATGGTTGGTAGATGTGGGGTTTGGGGGAAGAGCTTTTACCCGTCCTTTGTTAATCATGAACCGTGGTATTCAAGCAGACCCAGCGGGGTTTTATCAAATAATACCTCTGCAAACAGGAGAATTCCAGGTGCAAAGAGGTTTGGATCATAAGGAGTTTTTGCCTCTTTACAATTTTTCGCTGAAAGCAGAAAGTATAGAGAATTTCTACCATCAATGCCGATGGAAGCAAACTGATTCAGAGTCTCATTTCGTACAGAACAAAATTTGTACGCTGGCAACTTTGAGTGGTCGGAAATCAATTCTCAATAATGTATTTACGATTAGGGAAGGGGCTAATAAGACTTCGGTGGAAATAGCCAATCAGCGGAATGAAAAACAAATCTTGAGGCAGCACTTCAATATATCTTTGTAGTTGATACTTATCAAATACCGTCTACAAAGGGATATACTTTAATGTCAAGTCCCTCAATTGCTTGCAACAATTCCTGGCTGGGATCTCCATAGATTTCAATTGAAGCTTTGGCTAGGCCTATCAATTGATCTAAATAGGGACCCACATTTCCAGAATGCGCTATGATTGCATCTGAATCCTCAAAGACCTCCCATACTACACACTCCATTAATGTTTCATTGAGGAACCATTCATAAACCAAGGTTCCGGGATCACTTTCCATCACTTCTGCAATAATCTCCGGAATGACAGCTTTGAATGCTTCCAGATTACCAGGTTTGATCTTGAATTTTGCAGTGAGTTTAAGTGGACGCATGTTTTATCTTTGACAGACAGTAAAATAGATGATTTATTTAGGTTTTCAAAAAAATAATCCTTTTCACCATGTGGAAAAAATGCTGGGTCCAGCTGTTTTTTGGGATTACATTGCATAATACAGTTATCAAAAGAAATGCTATCTTCAACTTGAACTGGTAAACAAGTAGATGCATAACACGGAGTGGTTAGTTTTTGATTTTCAGCCTTGGTCCCTGGTGCTGTGTATTTTTATGCTTACCGGGGTCTCTTGCTCAAAACCCCACCTAAATCCAGATAGCAATAGACCACCCAATATCATCTTCATTCTTTGTGACGACCACAGGTGGGATGCCATGGGCATAATGGGACATCCTTTTTTGGAAACCCCAAATTTGGACCATATGGCAAGTAATGGGGTGCATTTTGAGAATGCATTTGTTACTACCTCTTTATGCTCGCCTAGTAGAGCTTCCATTATTACCGGACTTTATGCGCATAACCATGGTGTAGTGGACAATTATCATCCGGTGGATTCAACTTTGACTTTCTTTCCTCAGTACCTACAAAATGCGGGCTATGAAACGGCATTTGTAGGAAAATGGCATATGGGAGATCTGGATGACCCGCAACGCGGGTTTGATCACTGGGTAGCATTCAGGGGACAAGGAACCTATTACCCAGATGGCCACGGCACCAGCCGAGTAGTTCCTCAAACCAGATACGATGGGTTTAATATTAATGGTGAGCAGCGAGTACCACAAGATGGCTACATCACCGATGAGCTTACCGAATATGCCTTGAATTGGTTAGATAGTAGGAGTCACCAAAAGCCCTTCTTTTTATATATCAGTCACAAAGCTGTTCATTCGGATTTTGTGCCCCGTGATCAGGATCGCAGTATTTACCAGGATGAAACTTGGGAGCCCCCACAGTCTTTTACCAACAGTAGTGAAAACCGAAAGGGTAAACCTCGCTGGTTACTGGATCAGCGCAATAGCAGGCATGGAGTGGATTATGGCTACAATCTCGATACATTTGATATTGATTTTTATTACAAGCGATACTGTGAGGCCTTAAAAGCAGTAGATGATAACGTGGGAAGCGTGTTACAGTATTTAGAGGATAACAATCTGGACTCAAATACTTTGGTAGTTTATATGGGAGACAATGGTTTCCAATTTGGGGAGCATGGTTTGATCGATAAAAGAACCGCTTATGAAGCTTCTATCAGAGTTCCCTTGCTAATGTATTATCCCGATGGTATCAAGGCTGGGTCGACGGTTACCCAGATGGTGGCCAATATTGATATTGCCCCTACCTTGATGGAAGTTGCGGGACTGGATGCTTCACCAGATATGGATGGGCATAGCTTTTGGCCATTGGCCTTAGGTGATCAAGTTTCATGGAGAAATACCTTACTATATGAATATTACTGGGAATGGAATTACCCTCAAACCCCCACAGTTTTCGCCTTGAGAGGAGACCGCTATAAATTCATTCGCTATCATGGGATCTGGGATACCGATGAACTCTACGATCTGCAGCAAGATCCATCAGAAATGACCAATCTCATTAATAGCCCAGAACATAAACCAATAGCGGATGCGTTAAAAGAGCAAATGTTCGCTACTTTACAAGCATCCAAAGGTTTAAAAGTACCGATATTGCCTGATCGTGGAAGACAATTCTATTACAGGAACCGTCAGCGTGCAGAACAAGGACCATTTCCAGAATGGTATTATGAGCAGCCGGAACCTGTCACTAAATAGTCTTAGTGCTGGTTGTGTTTAGTCCACATGGACTCAATAAAGTGAAAGCCATCCTGGTAGACCTCGCCCAGAGTAGGTTGGAAATTGCGCCATACATTAATTCCTGAAGCAAATTCCGCTTTGTTTCTGCTAAACGCCTCGATAGTAAGCCACCCGTCATAACCAATTTTTACCAGACTAGAAAAAACCTCATCCCAATGTACTTGTCCACTGCCTGGAGTGCCACGGTCACTCTCAGTTATGTGAACATGCTTAATCAGGTCTGCATGATTCAGAATACTATCGCTGGAGTTTTTTTCCTCGATGTGAGCGTGATGTGAGTCAAAAATCATCCCAAAATTGCCATGATCGACTTCTCTTATCAGCGTT
>JANQPK010000305.1 GCA_028289505.1 Cyclobacteriaceae bacterium | reverse complement strand
TAGAAGCTCTATAGTGCCGGTCTTGTTTTCTTCTGCAATAGAGCGCATGGTAATGGCCGGAATAAAGAAAAATAAGGTCCAATAGGATATACTGAAGAATACGTCCAATCTTGCCTGGCCAATAACAAAGATATTATTGACGCTGAGCCAAGTGAAAAACCCGCTAAGGCCTAAGAATATCACAATCATCACATAGGCGGTTAGTGAATCAAAGAACGTAGCCAATTCTCTTTTATTTATAATCCAAATCTTATTCATATATGCTAATTCTAGTTGGTCAACTCTCGGAATACATCTTCTAGTTTGGTTTCAATAGCCTTCATTTCAAGCAGATACCAATTATTCTTCACACAGAGTTCAAAGACCGGTTTCTTGCTTGAGGTTTCTGGTTTACTTTGAATTTGGTAGTAGTGCTCCTTACCATCAATTACCTCCACCGACATCACTGTGGGCAGGCTTTCCAAAGATGACTGAGGGGAGTTTTCGGCACTTCCATTCACTTCCAGCTGAACTGTAAGCAGTTCGTTACCCTGGGCTTGTATTCTTAAATCAAGGGGGCTGCCGTCAGCTACAATTTTACCTTTGCTGATGATTAGAATTCGGTCACAGGTAGCTTCCACCTCTGAAAGGATATGAGAACTGAGGATCACCGTTTTCTCCTGACCCAATTCTTTGATTAGTTTTCGGATTTCAACAATCTGGTTGGGATCCAAACCAGAGGTGGGCTCATCCAGGATCAGAACATCTGGATCGTGTATCATGGCCTGAGCTAGACCCACTCTTTGCTTGTAACCCTTTGAAAGTTCTTGGATCTTTTTGTGCTTTTCATCCTCCAGACCGCATTTTCGAACCATCTCTTTAATACGGCTTTCGACATTGGATGAATCAACCCCTTGAATCTCGGCACAAAATTTCAAATAGTCAATTACCGCCATCTCATAGTAGAGGGGGTTATTTTCCGGGAGATAACCTATTTTCTTCTTGATATTATCAGGATCCTCCCTTACCGATATTCCATCCAGCACCACATCACCCAGAGTGGCCGCTTGGTAACAGGTAATAATCTTCATGGTGGTACTTTTACCTGCACCGTTGGGCCCTAAAAACCCAACTACCTCTCCGGTCTTGACTTCAAAAGAGATGTCATCCACTGCTTTCTGTATACCATAGGTCTTGGTTAAATTCTGAACAGAGATGGTCATAATCACTTACTGTTTTGGGTTGCAAGTTTAAAATGAGCAATAATACTTGTCAAGTCTCAATACCAGCTATTTGTTAAAAAATGTTAACATCCTTAACACTAAGAAGGAATGAATGGTTAAATTTTGCCTGAGACCATTTTGTAAATCATGAAATTAGCCTACTGTTTTTCAGCACTTATCTTCTTTTCCTGGAGTTGCAGCCAGGATAGCACCAATAACTCCACTACGAACGCTGCTCCTAACATTGTGTTTCTGTTCGCGGATGATTTTACTTTCAGTGCTATTCATGCCCTGGGCAACCAGACCGTAAAGACCCCTAACCTGGATCGGTTGGTCCGTTCAGGTGCTGCTTTTACCCACGCCTACAATATGGGTGGTTGGCATGGTGCCATTTGTGTAGCTTCACGATCGATGATCATTTCGGGAGCCTCCTTATGGCCAGCTTTGGACGTTCAGAAGAGGTGGACCGAAAGTGATGGTAAGGCTGTGGAAGCTACCTGGGCCAAGGTAATGGAAAAAGCAGGTTATGATACCTATATGACCGGGAAATGGCATGTTCGAGCAGCCGTCGACGCCTCATTTCAAAATACCAAAAATGTTCGCCCGGGTGGAATGCCTCCGGATTATTGGATTGGAAACGATACCATTGGGGCAATTTTGCGAAAGACCTATGATTCTGGGGGTGATCTATCTGAGGTACTTCCAATGGGGTACAATCGGCCGGTAAACGAATACGATACCAGCTGGTCTGCTTCTGATCCGACCCATGGTGGATTTTGGGAAGGAGGGACTCATTGGAGTGAAGTGGTGAAACACACCGCCCTGGACTTTATCGAGCAAAGCAACCAGAGTCAAAATCCCTTTTTTATGTACCTGGCCTTTAATGCTCCACACGATCCACGTCAGGCCCCTCAAGAGTACCTTGACATGTACCCAGTTGATCAGATCCCATTACCTGCCAGTTTCTTACCCGAGTATCCCTACAAGGATAGCATTGGTAATACACCATTGTTGAGAGATGAGGCGCTAGCGCCCTACCCCAGAACAGTGTACGCTGTTAAAACGCATATAAGGGAATATTATGCCATTATCAGTCACCTGGACCAACAGATTGGGGAGATTCTCGACGCGCTTGAAGCCACTGGAAAAATGGACAATACTTACATATTCTTCACTGGCGATCACGGGCTATCTGTAGGGCGTCATGGGTTAATTGGCAAACAATCGCTATTCGACCACAGCATCAGAGTGCCATTGATGATCACAGGACCTAGTATCCCAGCAAATTCAAAGGTACATACCGATGTTTATTTACAGGATATTATGGCTACCAGTTTGGAATTGGCAGGCATACCCAAGCCAGATTATGTCTTTTTTAACAGCTTTTTGGAGCTGGCCAGAGGTGAAACAGTTGAGGGCAGCTACCCGGCGGTGTATGGTGCATATGTCGATTTCCAACGCATGATCAGAAAAGATGGCTTTAAGCTATTGGTATACCCCAAAATTGAGAAAGTATTGCTTTTCGATTTGGAACAAGACCCTGACGAGATCAACAATTTATCAGAGCAGCCGCAGTACCAGGAAAAGGTTCAGAGTATGTTCAATGATTTGATTACACTACAAAAAGAGATGCAGGACCCGTTGGATTTGCAGCCATTGAGGGAGAGGCTAATGCGTAAAGGATTGAGGGATTGATGCACTGGATGACAGATTGAATGGGCAGTTTAGTAAAAAGACTCTCTTCCCTGCTTCCCGGCATCTTTCTCTTTGGTTTTACTATTGGCACCGGAAGTGTAACTGCTATGGCTAAGGCTGGGGCAGATTATGGGATGGCTTTGCTTTGGACCATATTTTTATCCTGTCTGATCACC
>JANQPK010000250.1 GCA_028289505.1 Cyclobacteriaceae bacterium | reverse complement strand
GGCTGACTGTAGCCGATGATCTCAGAGATTTCAGCAATCGATTTATCAGTGTCCAGCAAAAACTGTCGAGCAAAGTCAAGTCGGTAATCTGTTGCATACTGAAAAATGCTATTACCAAATAATTCCTTGAACCCTTTTTTTAGCTTGAATTCATTGAGTCCAACCAGTCTTGAGAGCTCATAAATGGTAGGTGGATTGTTCAGCCGCTTCTCTAGTAGTACTTTGGCGTGGTTCAGCTTCTCTTTATCATGAGAAGGATCGACTCTACGGTCCTTTCTTTTCTCAAAATGTGCTAGCTGCATGGCAAAGAGTTCCAACACCTTCGATTCCATGTATATTCTACGCACCGATCCCTCATATGGATTGTGAATCATTTCATGAATGGTGTTTCTCATAAGAGGATCTATTGCTCCTGGGTGTGGGTTAAAAAAAGCCTTTTGTTTTTCAACAGCTTCTAACAGTTGATCGATGATTTGACAATTCTGATCCTGAAAACGCTGAAAATAGGCTTGTGTAAAACTAATCTCTACGCCTTCAAGAAGCGTATTTTGACTGTATTCAAATCTACCCTTTGGTTCTGGTACGTAGGAGATCGTGTGTTCACCTTCTTGAAAAACGAGTGGGTTTTTCAACCCACTAACTGATCCACGGTAAAACCCGTTGAGATTAAAATGCATTTCTAAAACGGGCTGATCAGCGTTAGAAACGATAGTCAGCGGATCTTCAAATAAATACCGGCCATATTGAATCAAAATTCCTTCTAAATGGAAGAGTTTACTAAACACCTTTGTGCCCCGATATGCACAGTCAATCTTATGCTCTGTTACCCCTGTTTTACTTGAAAAATTATCTGGGTGATGCTGTTCATGGATCAGATCATTGAGATCCCCAGTCGTTAAAATAGTCTTCATACGTTATTTGTGAAGTATACGAAATTCGTAGGTAAAAAATCCTGATTGCGAACACTTATACTCTCTTAAATGCGATTATTTACGCCCAAGTTATTTAGAATCTTTCTTAATAATAAGAATTACCTACTAATTACATGATCTATGCCCGATGAAAAGACTTTTTAGCTTCGTTATCACCTACATTTCCTTTTGCTCATTTTGTATCTCTCAAGAGATAGTTTTCAGCGGGAAAGTCCTGGACGAAAACGAGAACCCTTTATCTTATGTTAGCATACAGGTTCTCAATACAAACTATGGCACCACTACTAGGGAAGACGGTAGCTTTATTATATCGGGGCTCTTACCTGGTGAATATACCATCTCTTTCAGTGCAGTAGGTTACGCAGATAAAATTATAAGTCTGTCTTCCGCTGAAGGTAAAGACCTTACAATTCGTTTGCAAGAGAGCACGCTGCAATTAGGTGAAGTTGTGGTACAATCCCAAAAGCGTCAAGAAGAGCTTCAAAATGTACCTATGGCCATCACCTCTGTGAACGCGCAGCGTGTAGCAGAATTACAAATTGATGAAATAGGTGAAGTAGGACGAATCGCACCGAATATCATATCGCTAAACGATGGCGGAGGATTCTTGCCTTTGGTGGCATCTCGAGGTGTAGCAACCATCGATGATGTGCCTGTTTTGGGCGTATATGTCGATGATGTCCCTTTGTTCAATATTGCTTCATTTCCGACTTCCATGACAGATGTTCAAAGCATAGAAGTACTCAGAGGACCACAGGGCACGCTTTATGGTCGTAACTCCCTCGCTGGTGTGATCAGCATAAGAACGCAACCTCCGAGTAATCAGAAGAAAGGACTTCTATCGGTTGGTTACGGGAATTTGAATCAGTACAATGTAGTAGGAGCGTTTAGCACACCCATCATCAAGGACAAATTGTTCATGCGATTCAATGCGAACACAACGGGTAGAGACGGTTATATAGAGAACCCGTTCCTCAACAGTACTCGCATGTATGGCCGTGAAGTGTATGGAGGCAATCTTCGATTAAGCTATCTACCGTCAGACAGTTGGTCTTACACACTCAGCACAAACAATGAATACAGTGAATCCTACGCCTATGCTTTTTTGGTAGGTTCCGGGGAGGTACAGGATTCTATCAAAAACTCCAATCCCTACAGTATTTCACTTAATAACGAAGGCCCTTATAGCATTCTTTCTTCCAACAATGCCTTCAAGGCAAGTTTCGATGGCGGTAAACTCCAATTTGACGCCATCACCGCTTTCCAATATACCGCCACAGATCGCGAAGATGAGGACCTTGATTATTCAGCACTAGAAATAGTAAGCAGAAGTTTGGAGGTGAGGGATTTGACGATTAGCGAAGAACTAAGACTCAGTTCCACAGGAGATAGCAAGCTAGACTGGCTGGGTGGCGTTTACCTTTACTATGTAAACAATGACAATGACTTCATTTTTACACAAGGCCCGGATAATGCACTCTTTGCTCCTGATACTATACCATTCCCCGAATTCCCTTATGATCAGATCAATGAAACCACTATCACACAAGCGGGGGTATCTTTTTTCGGTCACCTGACTGCCGAGCTTACCGATCGACTGTCCGCCTCTGTGGGTCTTCGTTATGAGATAGAAAGAAGTGAACTCACTGCAGATATTGGATATGAAAGGTTGGGTCAGCCGTACGAGTTTCCCCCACTTCTTGTACCGGATTCTTTCAATGAAGAGGTAACTTTTGATGCCTTATCCCCAAAATTTGGCCTTGATTATCAAGTAAAAGAAGATATGCTGGCCTATGCTACAGTAGCTCGTGGTTATCGCCCGGGAGGAGTGAATCCACTTGTTAATGACCCGGACCTGGCCACTTTTGAACCGGAATTTAGCTGGAATTATGAAATTGGATTAAAAAGTCGATTTTGGAAGCAACGTGCACAGCTAAACGTGGCTGCTTTTTACCTACAATATTCCGATCAGCAACTCTTTACTTTGCTGGATTTCTCTACCATTTCCTTTGGCCGAAACAATGCCGGAAACTCCTACAGTTATGGACTGGAGATCGAATCTAACATCCTAGTAGTAAAAGGGCTAGCATTGAATGTCAATGGCGGCTACCTGCAAACAGAATTCACAGACTACAATGTAGTGACACGTAGTGGCGAAGTAGACTTTGAAGGAAACACGGTCCCTTATGCTCCGGAGTGGAATGGCAGTTTGGGTGTCACCTATAACCGATCATTAGCTGACGACCTCACGCTTAATATAGCGGTAGATTACCACTACCAGTCAGAACTCTTTTTTGATCCAGGAAATACAGCGAGTCAAGAAGCCTACGGGTTATTTAACACCCGAGTGGCCCTTACCAGAAAACAAATGGAACTGGCTCTTTGGGCAAAAAACCTGACTGATGAGGTCTACTTCGATTATGGTTTTGGTGGTGCAGGTTTTAACAACCAAGTCTCTTATGGGCTACCTCGAACTTATGGTACCACATTGGCTTACAGATTCGGTAGTTGAAATCCTATTCTGAAAGAAGCTTGAAACCTCACCAAATAACCGCAGCGATTGTAAACAACTCACGAACAGGCTGTAAGGATAACACTCCACTTGATCTCAAAACAATAAAAAGGCATAGATGAAATTCAATTTTAAAACACTGGCAAATAAGAAATTCTTAATGACGGCTAAAATCTATTTGTTTTTAGTTTCCTGGTTATTGTCATTTACTCACTTAAGGGCCCAAAATAACAACACTACTCCAAATACAACAGCTGAGTTACAAGCAGCAATTGAACTCGTTTTAGAAGAAACTCAGACACCTGCGGTAGGCATAGCCATGATCAGTCCGGACGGGTCGGTGTGGACAACTGGCATTGGGAAAGCTGATATCCAGAACGGTATTGATGCAAGCGAGCACACAATGTTCAGGATCGGGTCCGTGACCAAAATGTTCGTATCTCTGGCTATTTTGAGGTTACAGGAACAAGGGCTTGTGAGTCTAAAAGACACAGTGAAAAGCCTTATTCCTGAAATAGCCTTCAATAACCCCTATGCTGAGACCGCACCCATTCTGGTGGAACATCTTTTAGAACATACTACGGGCTGGAATGATCTTCATATCCGGGAGTTTGCTAAGAGCGGGAAAGGCATGACGCTAAAAGAGACATTAGATTATCATCCGCAATCACGTGTGTCACGCTGGGTACCCGGCACTCGAATGGCTTATTGCAACTCAGGACCGGCTGTAGCAGCATACATCGTAGAAAAAATCACCGGTCAGGTCTATGAAGATTACATTCAACAGCACTTTTTCGACCCACTAGGGATGACCAATGCTACGTTTTTTAATTCTGACACTTATCAAAGATTGGGAGCTAAACTCTATGCGGACGGAGAAGCTCAGGAATACTGGCACATTCTTACGCGCCCCTCTGGATCTATCAACGCCTCTCCATTTGAAATGCTCAAATTTCTTCGACTCTTTTTGGATCGAGGGAAGGTTGATACCCTGCAATTAATTAGTGAAGCGTCTCTTAATCGCATGGAAACTCCTTCCTCTACCGTGGCAGCCCAAGCCGGGTTAGTCTATGGATATGGCCTATGCAACCAGTCCTCTGAGCACAAATCATTCGTCTACCGAGGGCATCTGGGTGGTGTAGCAAACGGGCTGGCCAATTTTTCCTACCTTCCTGAATATAAAGCAGGGTATGTCTTTATGACGACTTCAGGAAGCCTGGAAGCCCTTGAGCGAATCACCGAACTGATCCGAGATTTCCAGACCAAAGACCTGCCTCTACCGAAGATGCCAATAAGTGGGCAATCTGCGGAGATACCGGATATTGAAGGCTACTACGTGTCGATCAATCCAAGATTTGACCTGTTCTACTTTATCGAGAGACTAGCCGGAGTGCAGTGGATTGATTCAGAAAATGAGAAGTGGTTTAAGCAAGGCATAGGAAGTGAAAAAGAGGAATTCTTAGTCAGAGATGAGCGCACATTTGCATCAGCTACTACAGGGCAAGTAAGTATGGTTTTGGTGAGTGATCCTTTAGTTGGTGAAGTGCTCTACGCTGGCGAACAGGTGCTCAAGCGTACTTCACCAATTATAGTATATGGTCTTTGGGCTTTGTTTGGAGTATGGATATTACTCTCGGTGAGTAGCTCGGTTGTAGGGATTATCTGGGGAGTCTTATATTGGAAAGGTCGTATTTCCGGGAAGGCTAACATTCAGACTCGTTTATGGTCAGTGATACCTGGTCTTATGATGATTGTTTTGGTAGTGCTGATCATTTTCGGAATGAACGATTTCTTTCAAGCATTTGGAAACCCAGGATTCATTTCGATTTCAATATTTATGATAACGATCCTGTTTGCTATGGCTTCCGTCTGGGGACTCATATACGCCATAAAAGGCTACCGAGGCATTTCAAATCGAGTAGCTTATTGGTATTCAGCAGTACTTGTGACATCCCACTTTTTGGTGACATGCTACTTGTTTTGGTATGGGATTATTGGAGTAATGACTTGGAGTTGAGTATAAGAAAATAGCTTAGAAGGGCAGACCAAGGAATATCTTGAGGAGCTTAGAGAACTTACTTTTAGCTACTTTCCCAGATACAGAAGAGCTGATCAATTTCAACATTGCTGCTTTTACTCTAAGATAAGAGGGCAACAGGGAAGATCAACTGATGATGGCTGGGTATAAGAAGCACGTAGGATTTTATTTGCACTTCACTTCTGTGGAACATTTCTTCGCATCAGTACATCCACATAGATTTTTCATTTAAAGTGTCTATTTGGTTTTAGGTTGTATTTCATGGTTTTGATATTAGCACATTAACGTTTTTTGCAACGGCTTTTCGGTTTGAAGACAAGGCAAATTAAAGCAAAAACAGTTCGGGTTTGCACATGAACTGCTATTGTGTTTATACATTGTTGTTTGCTAACTTATCAAGCTAGGGAGTACTATTTCTGTTTTCGTAATGATGATATTTATAGGGTATCAATATATAGCTAAAGACAGATTATCTCCATTCAGCCTTAGCAGCTTTAAAATCTTCTTGGAATGCATGGGTATGCCACATTAGTAACAACATTCTATGAGCCAATTGTCTTGCCATTTCCTCATCGCTTGGGTAATGCACTCCCATAATTTCCCTAGACTCCCCAATTTCATATGCTAAATCGATAAAATTTTCTCTTTTGCTAGGAATCAGTTCTGCCAACGTGTACGCCTGTATATATGCCCAAAGTGTATGCCCGCTTGCAAAAGATGGAGAATTGATTTTTGTCAAAGGTTTTAGTTTTGATTCTAATTGATAGGGTCTTGCACGTAATAAATGATATTTGACTGCAAACTCCATCAAACGCATATCATTCATAACTTTTTGGAGGAGTATTGAGGTTTTGGGATACTTTTCTGAAGTAGACTCGGCACCCATAACCTCCCTTAATTCGAAGAACAAATGTTCCAGATTTTCTTTGTATCGCAAATGAGAAGGTATGTGATTGATATTCGGCCAATAGCCGATTTCTGCCAATGTCATAACCCTTTCGACCTGTTTTTCGGTTCTACTTTCCTGCAATGCCAATAAGTAATCTAATTCTGCTCGAGTCTGTTCTGAACTATTCGATGGAAACTGCGCGGATTTTACTAAATATTTAACTTGCCCAGAGGTCAAATATTTTGGTGTAGCAAATGCAAGGCGGATAGAACCACTTTTATACAACTCAGGTGGATAAGCAATAGTGTCCATCCACGAGTATTGTAATCTTTCTTTATTACTTAGGGTTTGAAGTTTTGCATAGTGGTTTTTAGCCTT
The DNA here is from genome assembly GCA_028289505.1 of Cyclobacteriaceae bacterium. Taxonomy (GTDB): domain Bacteria; phylum Bacteroidota; class Bacteroidia; order Cytophagales; family Cyclobacteriaceae; genus SZUA-3. The sequence goes on along the minus strand of JANQPK010000250.1, from coordinate 10,204 downwards.
TTCAATTGGATGAATGGTTGTAATTAGAGTGTCATAAAATTGAATTTTTTGTCCAAATGAATTTTGCGCAAATAAAAAAAATAAAACGAGTTTGAATACATTTTTCATGTCTTGGAATTTGATTTAAAACCCCAAGACTTAATAATCTAAAAAAAGATGCAGATCCGGTCAATTATTTTTTCTCTCCCAATTTATGAGGGGTGTACAGCTTTGTTTTAGTTTAAAATCGGTCAATCCAGAATTTAAGCGCTCGTTGATATGAAAACAACAATGGATTTTTTTTCGAAGTAGTTTTCTTGCCCGTTGTATACGGCTCTTGGTTGTAGGTAGTGTAAGACCAAGTTTGTCAGCTATTTGTTGTTGTCTTAAACCATCGATATCGGCCATTTTTAATGGTTCGCTATATTTCTTAGGCAAACGGCTGATTAAAGGTTCAAGATAGATTGAGAAATCTTGATATACGTCATATTCATCATAAGCTGTTTCAAATATTGAAATGGCAATCTCTTTTTTTGAATTTTTGAGAAAATCCATTACAGAGTTAAAGGCTATCTGAAAAAGCCAAGACCTTACATTTTTTAATTTTCTCCCCGAACAACAGGATTTATGTACTTTTAACAAGACTTCATGAACAATATCATTAGTAGTATCTTCATCTTGGATATACTTGAAGACATACTTTTTCAAAGCATGTTCATATTCTATCCATAAATCCCAGACTTGTTGTTTTTTTTCTATTTTCATTTTTTTGCTTGCATTTGACAATTATATAAAGTGCATATGCAACCATATGTAGGCCTCCTTATCCAACTGAAACAAAGTGGATAAACTCCATATGACTTTTATTTTCATTAGATTTTTTGATAGGGTTTTGTTTAAAATGACGTTTTGGAAACGATGTAAAACAATATACGGAAGAATGTGTGAAGTTTTTGTTTAACCATGTATCAGTGCACGCATGTAATCATCATTTCCTGGATGCTAACATCTTATAAACCCGATATGACTAGCTAGTACTAGTGATTTTTTGTAATTATTTAGAATCATTCTTGATAAGGTTATTGCCAGTCCCGATATTGCTATTTAGTTGAATAGACAAACCTTCAAAAAGGGAGCGATTGGTAATACATGAATGAAACAAATCAGCCTGATATCACTACGTCAGCAGGATTCGAGCAGATTTATCGGGCACACGTCAGGACATTGTGCAAAATAGCGTTTAGGCAAACCAAAGACTTTTGTGCAGCCGAAAGTATTGTGCAAGGTGTTTTTCTGTCCCTATGGGAAAGGCGATCCTCTTTGAAAATTACCGGGTCCATAGAAAACTACTTGGTTGGCGCAGTGAAGCTGGCCGTGATGGATAAGAAACGACAACAAGCTGTACGTCAGGAACGGCTGGAGCATCATTTAGCCGATTATTGCGGCTCATCTTGTTGCACGGAAAACATGCTGGCTTATCAAGAGCTAAGCGCTACAGTGAATCACCTCACGGATCGCCTACCCTGTCAATGCAAAAACATCTACGAATTGAGCAGGGTAAAAGGCTTCAACAATAAAGAAATAGCCTCGAAGCTTTTGATCTCTGAAAAAACCGTGGAAGCTCACCTCACCAAAGCGCTCAGATTCTTACGGGAGCGTCTGCCTGAATATCAAACGGACCTAATCTACGGGTGGTTAATTTGTTTAGTGTTGCTCCATTAGGTAGCCTACCTTCATGGCAAATCAAGTATTGAATTGAGTTCTTCACTCGATCTTAAAAAAACTCTCACTTTTTTCATTTTCCACTAAGGGATAAATCGGCTTCACACAACCGTAAGGTTAGAAGCAATATCCCAAACGATGCAGATTTCACAGGAGCTACTCAAACGATACCTAAACAATCAATGCACAATTGAAGAAAAAGAGCGAGTAGAAAAATGGCTAAAGGAAGAAAAAAACTACCCATCTGACCTATCAGAAGAGCAGGTGACCAGGATGGAAGCAAACATCTGGGAAAACATAAAGCCAATCGTCTCCCCAAATGAAGTTACTCCTGTTACCCCACTGTACAAAAGGGCCATCCGATATGCAGCTATTGTAGTGGTACTCTTTACGATTACCCTTTCAGTTTACTATTCCTATGATCATTCTGAAAGCACCCAAGTGGCAGAGGTATACCAAACCGTGCAAACGAAGCGAGGCGAGAAGAGAACGGTGACCCTTTCCGATGGCTCTACCATTCGGATGAACTATGAAACTGAAATAAAGGCTCCTGAACGATTTGCAGGAGATCAAAGAGTAGTTTACCTGGAAGGCCATGCGCACTTTGATATTGTAAGAAATCCGGACAGGCCCTTTATCATTTACACAGCAGACACTAAAACAGAGGTGCTGGGAACTTCTTTTGATATCAACACAAAAACTGCTGGTGAAACGGAGATCATCGTAACTGGTGGAAAAGTAGCCTTTTCTGAAAAAGATCAATCGTCAAACCTCGTCACCCTCACGGTGAATGATCGAGCAGTATTGAAGGACAAAAAGGGTATAACGACCAGTGAAGTAAATGCGCAAAAGCTAACTGCCTGGAGAGCTAATCAATTGGTGTTTGACGGTCAAACACTAAAGGAAATCATTGCCGTATTAGAACCTTGGTACGATGTAACCATCTCAGTAAAAGATCCTGAGTTGCTTGATAAGTCCTTTTCCCTGGCAGGTGATAATCCTCAGTTGGAGACCTTTCTAAGAGAGTTGTGCTTTGCTGGAAGGTTCCATTATGAAATGCAAGGGAACGAGATCATCCTTTATTAAGTGATAGCGAAGAGATAGATGATGAAACTCGAAATGATGCTGTTTAAGGGAAGTTTTGCGCTATTGCTGGGGGTACTCTCAGGTTCGTCAGTCTTTAGCCAGCAAAGTTTGCTTGATCGGAAAATCACGATCCGATTTGACAATCAAACGGTAGATGATGCACTCAAAGAGCTGATGAAGGAGGCAGATTGTATCATCAACTTCAACTTATCGGATCTGCCTCAAGGCCGAAGGGTCACAAAATCCTTTCAAGAAACAGATATGCGCACCATTATCAAGGAAGTATGGGGCGGTGATAACCTAAGCTTTCTCGCAACAGAGAAAAGGATTACGATTCAAGTAGTCCCCAAAAAAGAGATCAGAGAAGCAAAGGGAATGCTGAAAGGCGGCATAACAGATGATAAGGGGCAGGCCCTTCCGGGAGCTACTGTTCGGCTCCTTGGTACGCCTTATGGATCGGTCTCCGGAGTAGATGGCGGGTACGAGATCAAAGATGTTCGATCCGGTCAATATCAGCTTGAAGTATCCATTATTGGGTTCGAAAAGATCAATCGTACAGTAACCATCCCGGCAAATGATGTCCTACAGCTGGGTTTTGCTTTAAAAGAATCAACCACCAACCTGGATGAAATCATCGTACTAGGTAAAACAGAGGCACAGGAGATCAGCGAAGAACCGATTACTGTTACAGCATTGGATGCCAAGCCTGTGCAAGAGCAGTCCCTGGGTGCCGAGGAATTACTTAAAGTGTCCACCGGAGTGGTGGTGAGGCAGAGTGGTGGTTTGGGTAGCCCGGTCAATATCAACCTGAACGGACTGCAGGGCAATGCCATTCGTATCTACTATGATGGCATTCCAATCAATGTATTTGGCACTGGGTTGCAGCTCAACACCATCCCGGTAGATGCCCTGGAGCGAATAGAGGTATTCAAAGGCGTGATACCGGTAGACGTAGGTACTGATGCGCTTGGAGGTGGGATCAATATCGTTCCCGCCAACCAGGAATATGACAACCTGAATACCTCCTACACTTTCGGATCTTTCAATACCCATCGGGTAACACTCAATGCCACCAGGAATCTTTCCAAAAAGTTTTCCATCTCCACGCTCTCTTTTTTCAACTACTCGGACAATGACTATACCATGCGGGATATAGAAAGCGTAACTGAACGAAACATTAATGGAAGTGTGATCACCGGGGAGGATGAGGTCATAGATGCGAGACGATTCCACGATAGACATATCTCAGGCTACTTTGAAGCTGCCTTTACACTAAAAGACCTGAAATGGGCGGATCAATTGCAATATGCCCCCCTCTTCTCTTTCAACGATGACGAGATCCAACACGGGGCTTTCATCAACAACTCGGCAGCCGGGGAGGCTACTACCAATAGCCGGGTTTTTGCTCATCGGCTTGACTACCGCAAAAAACTATGGAATAACAAACTAAGCCTTCGCTACTTTGGGTTAGTTTCCTTCTCCCGTAATGAAGTGCGGGACAGCACCATAAATCGCTACAACTGGCGAGGAGAAGTACTCGCTAATCCTCGTGGTGGGGTGGCTGCCGAACTTTTTAGCCAACCTATTTTAAGAGAAGGCGATGATTTTGGCACTGCCCATCGTGTTATTGTCAAACAAAAGATCACCGAAAACCTGACTTTCACCGCCTCTAACTTCTACCGGTACTCCCGCATCCAGGGAGAGGATGAGGCCATCCTGGCAAACGACACAGGAGAAGCAGCCTTCGACCCAAACCGAGAACCCTCTTCGCTGACCAGGAACATATTTGGGGCGGAGTTCACTGCTACCCTACTGGATCAAAAACTCACTCCGGTAGTTTTTTACAAGAACTATGAATATTCTGCTGAAGCGGTTGATATTCTTACAAGTGTTCAACTCAATCGGCCATTCATCAGGGAAGTGCGCGATAATGCAGCTGGCTATGGACTGGCCATCAAATACCAACTTCACCCAACTGTATTCATTCGCTCCAGCTATGAACGTACCATTCGCATTCCTACTGAAAGGGAAATATTCGGGGATTTTGGTCCTATACTGCCCAATTTTGAACTTCGCCCGGAGCAGAGCGACAACCTGAATGTTGGTATTCAATACAGCCAAGTCTTTTCAGGAGGCCGACAGGTTTCCATTAAAATCGATGGCTTCCTGCGTGATCAGCAAGACCTGATCCGCCCACAACCCGTAGGAGCTGACAACATCCGCTTTATCAACGAAGCGCAAGTGGATGGTAGGGGCATGGAAGTGGCGACTCGGTTTAGCCCGGTGAAAAACCTCAACCTCACCACTAACTTTACCACCCAAAGCAACGAAATCGGTGAATCGGCTAATAGTGGTTCCGAAGGACGTCAGGTCCCCAATATCCCACGCCTGTTTTTCAATGCAGGAGCTCGATATACGTTTGAGGAAGTATTCAAAACCTCCAATGAATTAGAAGTATTCTGGACTTATTTTTTCATCGACCGCTTTAGCAGGAATGAAGTAGATGATACTGACAGGGCCAACCCCGAAGAAGTCATTCCTTCTCAGCATGTACAAAATGCTGGATTGATCTATCGGATCAAAGACCAGGGGCTTAGCTTTTCTTTCAACCTCAACAATGTGCTGAATGCGGAAGTATTTGACAATTTTCGAATACCCCGCCCAGGCATTAATTATCAAATTAAAATCAATTATTCACTGAAGTAGATACTAAAATAAAATGATAGCAAAAATGACAAATAGCTTACGTTTTCTTTCGAGCTTGTTTTTACTAGCACTGCTCATCACCATCAATGCCTGTTCTGACGATGATAATGGACCTGATGACCCAACCATCGAAAGGAGAACTTCGGGATTTGTAATTGTAGGTACTACTGGCTCAGGCAATGCCCTGGTCAAATACGTGGAAGAGTTGCCGACTTCCACTATCGATTTATCGGACGGCCAGGATTTTGGCAACTTCACTCCCCAGGGATTGCAGGAAAATGCGATATTCTTGTCCAAGCCCGATGGCAGCAATGGGTTTGCTAAAATGGCAGTAAATCAGGATGGAGAAGTCGTAGAAATAGGAGATATTGATATTAGTGGCGATGGGGGCGCGGGTAGGGCCCTGGCGATTAGAGATGCTAATTTGGGGGTGTATTCCGATCCAAATGATGCGGCTACTCTGGTGGTATTCAATCCAGCGACACTGGAGGTTACCGGTACCATCGATCTCAGTGCCGGCTCCATACCTGGAAACATCAGTCGAAGGTATGATCGCCTGCTCTTTAGGGGGGACAATGTGTTTGCACCTGTTCGAGGATTAAATGCAGAGTCTTTCTCAGAGTTAATCGTCCATGTGGCGGATGTTTCATCCAATACCTTTGTGGGTGAAACGGAACGAGAAGGAAATGGAATCGCCCCTATAACGTTTCTGACAAGTTCAGTCGGAGGTAATTTGACAGACGATAATGGTGATTTCTATTTCGGAGATGCTGGAAACAACGGACGTCAGGGAACAGGTACTGGTGGTGCATTTGCTCGTATCAATAGAATACCTGCCGGCAGCAATCAAATCGATGACAGCTACACCTTTGAGCCCGGGCTGGTCTTAAATCCTCAGAATCTGATTTTGCCAACACAAAACTATTTTGAGATCATTGGCAGTGGTAGAGCGCTAGCTTATGTAAACACTACCATTCCGAATGAAGCATTGGCATTGATAGCCTCTGCTCCCAATGGCAATCCTGCTAACCTAGAGCCTGACCAAATCACCCAACTTACAATTATCATTGACCAGGGAGTTACCTATCGATGGTGTGAGCTAGACCTGGCAAGCCAAAGCGTAACGCCTATAGCAAATATTCCGGAGGGCACTAGGTTGGGTGCATCCAGGATCTTTGAGCATGATGGAAGCTTTTACCTTTCTATTGCCAGCGGTGCTAATGCCACCATTTACCAATACGATCCAGCCACAAGTACAGCGGTGGAGGCGTTTACCGTAATAGGGGCAAATCTTGATGGTCCCAGAGGAGGAGTTTACAACCTATCTAGTAATTTTTAGATGGGTAGGATGTCAACACAGGTTTGCCAGTAAATCTAAAAATCGTTAAGCCATATCGCTCCGAGGGATTATTGCCTCGGGGTGGTATGGTCATGAAGTGAATACATAATGTCTGAAGTGTTAAAAGCGGTATTAGATAAAAAGCAAGTAGCACCAAAGGCCAAAGATAATTTTTGTATGAAATTACTACCTAACAAGACCTTATTCAAAATACACAGCTGGTTGGGGCTTAATACTGGTCTGTTACTCTTTGTGATCTGCTTTTCCGGTAGCATAGCCGTGATATCTAATGAAATCGATTGGTTGCTCGATCCTGTACTGAGGGTGGAAGGTAAAGACCAACCGTATGCCTGGGAGGCGATGTATCGAAATGTTCGGGAAAAGTATCCAGATGCAGAAATCACTTTTATATCGCAACAAAAGAATTCCTTTACTGAAGTGGGAGACTACTTTGCTGCCTCTGTTTTGGTACCCCACCCGGAAAAGGGATTGCTAAAAGTACATCTGGACCCTTACACAGGAGAAATCCTGGGGGAGAATGGCTTTTTAGATGTACAGCGTTTTTTTAGAGGCTACCACACGCAGCTTTTTTCAGGGATTGTCGGAGACTTTATTGTGATGATCTTTGCTTTTTTCCTGCTTACTTCGGTACTGACAGGTTTCTTATTCTACAAAAACTGGTTCAAGAACCTGTTCAAATTGCGCCTAAAAAAAGGATTACGAGTGATAGTGGCTGATTCGCACCGACTGGCAGGTGTTTGGTCATTAGTATTTGCCTTGATTATCGCCCTTACAGGCATTTGGTACTTGGGTGAATTAGTGGTTAGCATCGGTGGTAATTATGAGATACTAGACCCACCAAAGGCGGACAAGATAGGAAATGGAACCATCCGTCAATTGGGGGACGCTCCGGAGTGGGTTTCGTTAGATCTGGCCGTTCAAAACGCGGAAAAGGCCATTCCCAACTATCGGGTAGAATCATTTACACTGCCTAAGCAACCCGATGAGTACATTGTCATGTATGGGCAGGATGGCAATACCCTTACCCGTGATCGTACCAACCAGGTACACATCAACCCTTACACCGGGGAAGTAGCTCGTGTGCAAAAAGCCAGTGATCTTACAACTCTACAGGTAGCCAACCAGGTAATAGATCCACTTCATTTCGGTACGTTTGGGGGCTTAGTGGTGAAAATAATCTGGTTCATCTTTGGACTTATCCTGAGTGTAAGCATTTTAGCCGGAACCTACATTTGGTATTTGCGCAATATCAAAAAACTGGAAAGCAAGCTTGAGAAGGCTAACACGCATCAGGCAGAAAACGAAACAGTCAACAAGTCGAAAAGAGGTTCGGCCCGATATTCCAAAATGGGTCGGAGTATGATCATCTGGAATAGTATCAGCATATTCATTTTGGTAGCCACAGCACTTATTACTGCCTTGTTAGGTTTTAAATTTTACGGTGGTTATCCGACAGGTTATTATGCAACTGTTGAAGAGGTCACATTGGATGCTTGGCCGGTTGAGATCTCTTGTACCTACCCCTGTACCTTGGAAAAGGGTACAAAACTTATAGCTGCTTTCAAAACAGCAGACCTTCCCAATTATGATTCATTGAAGCTCAATTTTTACACAGATCAAGGTGATACACTATCAATCCCTGCCGATGGTATGGCTAAATTGGCAGAGTTTCGGCTTAACCAAGAAGCATCTCAGGTCAATGTCAGTCGCTTGGAGCTCGAGGTATTAAAGGTCTCCGGGGGGAGTGTAAGGCAACCTATATCAATTGAAAAGATAGACACTCAAGCAATAAATATGGAGGGACAATTTGATAGCCCACCTTCTAAGTGGTCTTATCAGGATGTGCCTGCTCGTATCTATTTTGTGATTGGCGTTTTCAGTGTTTTGTTGATAGCCATTATCACAACCTGGTGCAGGTATATGCTGAGAGCGGTGAATAAGGAAAAAAGGCTGTTGGGGCTGCTAAATGTATAGAATACCTTGTGCTGACAGTTTAAATATTGTGTGGTTATGAGATCTGTAATAGAACCTAAAACAACGATAAGACTAGCATTATTATGGTCAGTGGGTGCTAAAAGAAACATAATTCTTTCTTGGCCAAAGTCAAGTGTGTCATTTGATGAGTTTGTAGAGAAACTGAAAGCAAGTCAAAGGTCTATCTCTCAAAATGTGAAGCTGTTGCATCATTAGGAATATGATCGCGGAAGCTACTACCCCTTATAGTCGTAAAAGCACAATACTGCTTCTCTGAGGAATCGACATATAAAAGGTGATGGAAAAGAAGATGGAGCAAAAAGAACCATGCTTGGTATGACTAAGGTATGCTTAACTTAACACTAATTGTATTTTTGTGTAAACTCACCCTCTATTTTGCCTTTGTAACAAAGTTGATCGTTGCATAAAAGAACAAACTATCTTATATACACATTTTATGTATACTAAGCACGAAAAAAGCTATGCGACATTCCCTTGGTACATTATCTGGGGCTCATCTTTCCTCATTGGGATTTTGGCCTCTGTTCCAAAAATATTAAGATCTCAGTCTACCCAATTTCCACTTCTCTATGTAGCCCCACCTGAGATTTTGAGTGATTTTTTGATTGCCCTGATCGTTTCGCTCCTTATCTGGTGGATAAACGAAGTGATGCTTCAGAGGGATGGACCTTACTCTTCCATCTTAGCGCGATTAGTGGCTAGTATCGGTATTGGTTTTTTAGGGATGACTTTCGCCTATTCTATCTTTTCGAATGTATTTCCTGACTACAATGCCTCCGTGATATTTTGGGTTTTTCAATTTCGGGGGCTGATCTTCAATTTAGTGATCCTCACCATCATTTATTCACTCATGCAGCTCAATAAAGCCCGGATGTACGGGCTCGAAACTGAGCAACTTCGCTCAGAAAACCTTGCAGCGCAACTTATCCATTTAAAGCAACAGCTAAACCCTCATTTTTTTTTCAATAGTCTCAATATTTTGAAAAGTATGGTGGAAACTAAGGATAAGGATGCTCCTGAAATGATCATGAAGCTTTCAGAGTTTTATCGCTATGCGTTATTATACAAAGATCAAAACCGGATCCGGTTGAAAGAAGAGTTGCAGATACTGGATGCTTATTTTTATGCGCTTAAAGCGAGGTTTGAAGAGGGCTTCATCATCAAAAAAGAGCTATCGGTACAAGCAATCAACAGCCATATCCCACCTTTTACGCTGCAGATCCTAGTAGAAAATGCCATTAAGCACAACAGCCTCTCTGTAAAGCGGCCGCTGATCATTGAACTAAGGTCTGAACACAACCTGTTGGTTATCCGAAACAACATTCAAAAGAAAAGGGGACCTGGTACATCTACGGG
>JANQPK010000240.1 GCA_028289505.1 Cyclobacteriaceae bacterium | reverse complement strand
AAGGTGGGTAACCGGTCCATTTTTTAAAGGCGCGGTTAAAGGCACTCTGTTCGGAAAACCCGGTTTTATAGGCGATCTCACCAATACTAAGTCGGCTATTTCTCAGCAGTTCTTCAGATATTTCTCGCTGGGATTTCTTTACCAGCTCACGAAAAGTGACACTGTTTTCTCCCAAACGTCTGGTCAGGGTACGGCTGCTCATCCCCATATGCCTACTTATTTGATCAATACCAGGTATGCCACCTGGTAGGGCATCTTTGATTAACAATTCTGTGTCCTGGGCCAACTTGCTAGAGCTGACTTGGATGCCCTTGGTCTCCTCCTCTACCCGTTCAACCAGAAATTTATTGATACTTAGATCCGCCCTGATAGTGCGCTTTGCCAAATCTTCAGCTGTGTAAGCGATATAGTTTTCCGGTTGATCAAAAAGTATGGGACAATTAAAAACTTGCTGGTGGCTATCCAATTGCATTGGAGGTTGATGTTTGAATGAGACCCGTACTGGGCTAATATCACTTTCAGTGATAGCCTTTAGCACTACCACCGTAGCAGAGAAGGTAGCCTCGTTTGAAAGCGCAACCCCACGCCGGTAGGGATCCCTTTCCAGGTAGATAAAAGAGGTATTTTCTTGGTGTTTAACCCTGAAAACATAGGTATTGGATAACAGTTTAAAGTAGCGCTCACTGCGATCAAAAATCTCACCCGCCCAGGAGCAGGTTTTCCAAGATAGCCCCAGCACGCCATAATCTTCAACTTTCATTTGTTGTCCCACTCGTACAGAAAACCCCGGTTTGAGATGTTGGTCTACCCTTTCGTGAAGCTCGAAAAAGTGATCGGCGGGAACTGCATTAAGCTTTCCCATCATATCAATGGAAGTTGGTAAGCCATCAAAATCTAAAGTTTTCATGCCTTCCAACCGTGCATAGTTGACCACCTTTTGAAACAGGCTAATGGAAATGTATTTCATGCTCCAACTAAAATAAGCAATGCCGGGTTAATTGAGTGATGAGTTTGACCGGTTGTGCATTAAGCAAAGTCTCATTAGTTTTGTTTAACTAAGGAACAACTGGTATGCGACTCGGACAATTGGCTCGAAAATATGGAGTCTCCAAAAAAGAGATTATTTCATATCTCAATCAAATAGACCCTTCCCTGCGATCGTTGGGTAATAATACCAAACTGGACCAGCATACCGTGATGCTAATTGGTCAGCGTTTTGAACACGTTGATGAGTTGATGCAAGAACAAGAGCAATCACAAGAACAGCAACAGCATACAGAGGCAGAGGTAGAGCAACAGCAACAGCAAGAGCATACAGAGCCAGAGACAGCCTCGCTGTCAGGCAGGCAACCGCAAGAGTTGGAGCCGCCTTTGGAGCTTGAAACAGTGGAACCTGAAAAGGAAGGCGAGTCCATTGAAACCGATAAGTTACTGGAAATGCTGGAATCTGAAGAGAATCCTATTGATTTGGACAAGATCACTTTAATAAAAGCACCTAAAAAGCAATTAGAAGGTCTTAAAGTTTTGGGTAAGATTGACCTGCCAGAACCAAAGCCCAAAGCCCAAAAACCTGACAAAGACAGAAAGTCAACCTTGAGTACAAGGGCCAATGGTGATCAATTGTCTATACAAGAGCGTGAAAAACGACGATTAAAAGCTAAAAAGCGAAAAGAAGCTCATCAGGCTCGTCAAAAAAAGCGGCAAAAAGCACGAGAGCTAGAGCAAAAAAAGGCTCAAAATAAAGCCCGTTACCAACGGAAACTGGAAAGGGCAAAGCTGAACCGAGTAAAATCAAAGCCAGTAATGATTACTGAAGAGGTGGTGGAGAATCAGATTGCTCCAACTGCCCCCAAGACCTTATTGGGCAAGCTTTGGAAGTGGCTAACCACGTATTGAGCCGAGAGCATGGAGTAGATACAATGAAGATTAGCCTGTTTTTTCTTTGGAAAAGAATCTAGAGAAGCCATAAGCGACCGCGGTATTAGCGCTTAGCCCAATTAATCCAGTTTGGATATCACCAATAGTTTTCCAACCCATTAGGAATGTAATCAGTACTACCAAAGATCCGGTAATCAATCCGGCCATCATCGCTTTTGGATGGGCATTATCATAATAAATACCCAATAAAAATAAGGGAACTACTTGCACCAGAATCTGCATTTTCAGCTCTATCAGTCCCCAGAGGGTAATTTGAGGTTGCAGTGCAGTGAGTACCATTATCGCCATAATGATCCAGGAGATGGCCTTGCCCCACCAGGTTAATTGCTTTTGAGTGGCCCCTTTTAAGATAGACTTACCCAAAATATCTTTGGCTATTATGGATGAAACTGATAATAACACGGAATCGGCAGTGGACATGATAGCAGCTAACAGGGCGATAATCACCATGACGGTCAGTGCAAATGCCAATACTGATTGCTTGCTCCAATGCCCCAGCATGGTGGGCAAAACAGTGTCAGTGGCCACCACCTCCACTTGATTGAAGTGTGGGATACTAATCACCCCCAGTAAGAATAGTATCAACACCGTAACTAGAGGCATATACACCATGGCACCCAGGCTTTGTTTAAGTACTTTGATAGATCTGGCAGCGTAGATCCGTTGAATCACTTGTGGATAGACTGCTCCACCTAATCCCAGCATCACTACCGTACTGGCCCAATAAACCCTAAATGAAGTATCGGGAACCTTGATTTTTTCGGGTTCATTTTCAATCAACCAATGACTGATGGTTTCTAATTCCGTAACATCCGGGCCCACTGCCAAGAATATCCCCACTAATCCAGCTAGAAGCATAATTCCCTGTACCACATCGGTCCAGGCCACCGCTCGCATTCCACCTAAGGATTCATAGAGTATAACAATTAATGCCAGAAACACCACACCAGCCCAGTAGGGAATTTGGCCATCTGTGACTCCATTGGCAATATGGCCCATTGCCATCAACTGTGACAGTAAGAAATTGATAGAAACCAGTATTAGAATAATATTGGCGAATAAAGTTAGGGACGGCATATTGAATCTGTAATCGAACCAATCGCCAGGAGTTATAAAGTTTTGCCCTCGACATATATGATACAGTTGGGGAGCAAAAGTAAGGTAAAACACTACAATGGCGGTCATGTATCCCAATACCAGAATCATGCCCATACCCCTATTGACCACTTCAGCTGGTGTCACCAGCATAGTGTTGGCACTGTATTGTGTGGCATACAGGGTTAATAACAATACCAAGGAGCCCAAGCTGCCACCCGCCAAATAAAAATCTTTGAGCGTATGGGATTTCCTTTGCTTGTTTGCAATGATCCCGAGTACCATCAGTAACATCAAATAGCAGCCGATTCCGTATAGTACAGCAGTAGTCAAATCCATACTAATCTCCCTCCTTCCAATACCTGCCGATTATCCAAGAAGTAAATAGTGCCATACAGCAGATGGCTAAAATGCAGGCCACCAACCATGCAGGTAATCCCATTACCAGCTGCATTTCAAGTTTATCAGGTAAATACCAAGGAATAGAAAGTACAAACAGTATCAAGTATACTGCCCATATCCATTTGGGAAAGACTGTTTTATATCGCATGGTACCAGCTCCACCAAAAATAAGAAGCTCAGCTGATTTATCTCAACCGAGCAGGAAAGTAGTGATTGAAAATTTCAGCTGCCATAAGTTTTATTCCTTCCCAGGAAAACTTAAATTAATCAAGTAATACTTCTAAATCACAGCGTATGAAATGGCAAGGAAGAAGGCGAAGCGATAACGTAAAGGACTACCGGGGTCAAAGCACCGGACGAAGCGGGGGAAACTCCAACTTGATGCTCGGCTTACTGGCCATGTTTTTCAGAGGAGGCATTACTAAAACTAAAGTCATCTTGGTGTTGGTGGTGGTTGGATTCTTTTTCTTTTTTGGAAACCCTTTGAAATTACTAGGGCCTTCCACCGGGGTTTCAAATAACCCGATACCAGCTACAGAAACTGCTGGAGTTGAAAAAGACGAACTATACCAGTTTGTTCAGGTAGTAGTGGCGGATACCGAAGATGTTTGGAATAAATTGTTTAATGAGCGTGGGGCAGCTTACAAAGAACCACAGCTAATTGTTTTTAGCCGCGCAATACGTTCGGGATGTGGTGGTGCTACCAGCGCCTCGGGTCCTTTTTACTGCTCTGCTGATGAATCGGTTTACATCGACTTAAGTTTTTATCGCGATCTCAGCCAGCGTTTTGGGGCTCCAGGTGATTTTGCCATGGCCTACGTAATTGCTCATGAGGTGGGACATCATGTCCAACACCTAGTGGGAACCTTGGATAAGGTACACCAAATGCGCCGTAGCCTCAGTGAAGAAGAATACAATCAACTTTCGGTACGTCTGGAACTTCAAGCTGATTTTTATGCTGGTGTCTGGGCTCACCATGCCCAGAAGATGAAGGATATCCTAGAGCCTGGTGATATCGAGGAAGCATTGCAAGCGGCCAATGCCATCGGAGACGACAGAATCCAAAAACAGTCACAAGGATATGTTACCCCCGATAGTTTTACCCACGGTACTTCAGAGCAGCGGGTTAGGTGGTTTACCAAGGGATTCCAAACTGGTGATATCGCTCAAGGCGATACCTTCAATACTGAAGTATTGTAAGTTTTGCTATAGTGTGGTTACCTTAGCAAGGTTGGCAATACTCAAAAAAGTGATTTTCCATAATTATCCATGCACAAGCTAATAACCATAGTTGTACTGATTATCATAGGCTTTGCCTGTCAACCATCAACCGATGAATCACCAGAAACCACAGCGCAAAAGCATAATAAGAAGGTTACCATTGAAGAAGTTGAACAGGGCATAAGAGCCGACATTGCCGCCAAGACCGAAGCAGGAGGAGGTTATTTCAAGTTCAGCAATGATACCATAGACTTACAATTGAAGCTAGTGCGTGTACATACCGAATATCTTTCGGTATTGGGACCTAATCAGTACTTTGCCTGTGTGGACCTGGCCACTGAGAACGGTGATGTATATGATATGGATTTCTTTTTATCTGGTAAACCTGGTGAAATGCAGGTCACCAGGACTGAGCTGCACAAGTTAAACGGAAAGCCGTACTACACCTGGAAGCGAAATAGGAAGAATAAAACCTGGTTTACGGTTCCGGTCAAACAGGCTTCCAACGATTTGCTTGGTGTTGTGGAGGGCAAGGACTCGTTTACTTTTTCTTACCAGATTGAATTGCCCGAGATTACCGGGGAAGCCCAGATATGGCTACCTATCGCCCAGAGCGATGATTTTCAAACGGTTGAAATACTATCGCAAGAAGCTCCCGGTGAACAACAGATTTTACAAGACCTGGAAAATGGCAACTCCATTTGGTATTTACAGTTGCAACCGGAGCACAGCAATCAACATATTTCCTTAGAATACAGAGTGGAACGTATTGAAAAAACCGCTTACACAGAGGAGTCCCCTGATCTTAAAAAGTACTTGCAGGCTTCCAGTCTAATGCCTATCGGTGACCGCTTTGGCACTATTGCTGATCAGGTCATACGAGAAAAACAGGCCAACACCCCACTCACCAAGGCCAGGGCGCTTTACGATTATATCATAGATAACATGCGTTATGCAAAAGAAGGTATTTACGGTACCGGTGATGCCAACTATGCCTGTGACTCAAAATCAGGAAATTGCACGGAATTCCACTCTTTCTTCATATCACTGGCAAGATCTGCTGGTATTCCGGCACGGTTTGCAGTAGGTGCAGCTATACCATCAGCACGCAATAATGGTGGAGTCGATGGTTACCACTGTTGGGCCGAATTTTACGCGGAAGGCAAATGGTGGCCAGTAGACATTAGTGAGGGCAACAAGTATACTGCCCTGGCCACCTATTATTTTGGACATCACCCCGCGAATCGAATTGAGTTCAGCAAAGGAAGGGATCTGGAGATTGATCCTTTACCGGCTACCGGACCCATCAATTTCCTTGCTTACCCTGTGATGGAAGTAAATGGCCAACCAGCCTATCCCAAAACCAAATTTACCTTTGATCGAGGCACCAAAGATGGTTAGCCTAAGGTAGGACTTCTATTCATCTTCGTCTTCCTCGGGATGTTCTTCACCCTCGTCACTTTCAGGGTGTTCCGATCCCCCGTCACTATCTGGGTGCTCCGATTCGGAAGCCTCTTCAGGATGCTCTTCTTCAGAAGTTTCGGTTGATTCGGATCCTCCGCTAGAAGAGCATGCACTGAAGCTTACACTTACTCCGGTTAAAAAACAGGCTACTGCCATGGCAGTGAATAGCAGTTTCAGTTTGTTGAAAAAAGCGATCATAACTGTTATGGTTAGGTTATATCCGTAAATATAACAGAATCATAACAGTTATAACAATACTCGATTAGATCGCACCAGGAGGTGGTGAATCCAATATGGGAATACCCAGTTGAGTGTCGACCCACCTGAAGTAATAGTAAAGCTTTCTTTCTACCTCCATACCATATTCTATGGTGGGGTCGTACTGAATAGTATTCTCAAAAAAACGAGCACTACCAGGTCGTCCTACCTTGTAGTTCCAGGCTGAAACGTACATTTGGTTCCAATGTGAATAGTAGTTTTCGCTACGGTCTTTTGCTGAGTTCCAGGTTGTGGTAAACCAGGTCTCAAATCCAGGATCGAAAACTGAGACTTCATATTCTTCCTGGTCTTCATTGTTCTGAGATAGATCAATGACGTTACTGGCAGGTGGTGTCACCAATCTACTGGATGGAGCGCAAGCCCACATCAGAACAGATAATAATATTATTCCATATAAGCTTTTCATAACTATCTGATTTATCTTTTAATACTCTTATAAACAACTGATTATATCCCAGATTTGTTTCGTTTTATAAAGCAAAAACAATACCAAAGAGGCTCAAAACCCGTAGGCTTGCGTTATCTTCATCCCTGATTACACATTAACCTAAAAATCATTATTATCATGGGACAGCGATGTAAAATTGGCTTTCTGGTCCTCTTTTGGCCTGCATTGATATTGGGCCAAGCCCAGACCCTATCGGAGCTAGAGACTTTAGTTTCACCTGCAGAGAATTTTACCATGACCTTCAGTCTAGTTGATGGCGTACCCAAGTATCGGTTACTGCTTGAGGGTGAGCCTGTCGTTGAAGAGAGTAGACTTGGTATTGAGTTAAAAGATCAGGAGTCTTTACTGGATGGCTTTTCCATCCTCAGCACCACCACCACTTCACTCGACGAGCAATGGTCACCGGTTTGGGGTGAAGTGAAGGTGATTCGGAATCATTATAACGAATTGGCGGTGACCCTGAAACAACAGCCTTCAGGTCGACGGCTACTTATTCGTTTTCGTCTATTCAACGATGGCCTGGGATTTCGTTACGAATTTCCAGAACAACCGGACTTATCCTATTTTATGGTAGCTGATGAGCATACTGAATTCGCCATGGCTGGAGATCATCAGGCTTTTTTGGATTCCTGGAGATTATGATACTCAGGAGTATAACTACACTACTTCCAAACTATCGGAAATTAGAGCGTTGATGCCCAAAGCTGTCACTCCCAATGCTTCTCAGACTCCTATTTCCGATACAGCGGTGCAAACGGCACTGATGATGAAATCGGATAATGGCCTTTATCTGAATCTTCATGAAGCTGCCCTGGTAGATTACTCCTGCATGCATTTGCAACTAGATGACCAACATATTGTTTTCAAATCAATATTAACACCTGACGCTTTGGGAAATATGGCATACATGCAAACTCCCACCCATACTCCTTGGAGAACGGTAATTGCCAGTTTTGACGCCGCAGATATCCTGCTATCTAATATCACGCTCAACCTGAATGAACCTTGTGAATGGGAGGATGTTTCCTGGATCAAACCTGTGAAGTATATCGGGGTATGGTGGGAAATGATTACCGGTAAAAGTAGCTGGGCCTACAGTGATTTAGCCAGTGTAAAACTGGGACAAACTGATTTTTCAAAAGCCACTCCCAATGGTAAACACGCTGCAAATAATGAAAAGGTAAAACGTTATATAGACTTTGCCGCCAGTCACGGATTCGATCAAGTTTTGGTAGAAGGATGGAATGTAGGTTGGGAAGACTGGTTTGGTAAGTCGAAAGATTATGTGTTTGACTTCGTTACCCCCTACCCGGATTTTGACATTGAGGCCTTGAATAATTATGCCAAATCCAAGGGTGTTGGTCTAATGATGCATCACGAAACATCAGGATCTACACGTAACTACGAAAGGCATTTGGATCAAGCCTATCAATTGATGAATAAGTACGGTTACAACGCGGTAAAAAGTGGTTATGTTGGAGATATAATACCCCGAGGCGAGTACCACTATGGACAATGGGCCATTAATCACTATTTACATGCAGTCAAAAAAGCTGCCGAATATAAGATCATGGTCAACGCACATGAAGCAGTGCGACCCACGGGTCTTTGGTGGACTTATCCTAATCTAATTGCCAACGAATCCGCCAGGGGAACTGAATTTGAAGCTTTTGGTGGCAATAATGTGGACCACACTACCATTTTGCCCTTTACCAGATTAATCGGGGGCCCCATGGACTACACACCGGGAGTTTTTGAGCCGGATATTAGTGTTCATAATCCTGAAAACAATTCGTGGGCCAGAACCACTATTGCACGACAATTAGGCCTGTACGTCACCATGTACAGTCCTCTGCAAATGGCTGCTGATTTACCAGAGATTTATCAGCAGCATCTTGATGCCTTTCAATTTATAAAAGACGTCGCCATTGATTGGGACGATACCCGAGTTTTAGAAGCAGAGCCAGGAGATTATATCACCTATGCCAGGAAAGCCAAGGGAACAGATGATTGGTTTGTGGGAAGTACAAATGATGAGCAGTCGCGGGTTTCCAGCATTACTTTTGATTTCCTGGAACCAGGTAAGCAATATATAGCCACAATTTACAGTGATGCTCCCGGAGCGCATTGGAAAGAAAATCCTAAGGCCTATGAAATAAAACAATATGCAGCCACCTTCAAGTCAAAATTAAAGCAGAACTGCGCTCCTGGAGGGGGATACGCCATTTCGTTGCATCTGGTCGAGAACAAAGATCAAATCAGAAAGTTGAAAAAACTTAAGTAATGGCTAATCGATTACTGAGCTCTCCTATTGGTCGATTCCGGATCATTGCTTTTCTTGAAGGCTTTTCTTTTCTCTTGATTCTCTTCGTTACTATGCCACTGAAATATTTCTTTCAAACTCCTACCCCTAACCTGGTGGTGGGAATGTGTCACGGTATTTTGTTTATGGTTTATATCTATGCTGCTTTACGCCTTCGATTAAGCCAAAGTTGGGATCTCAGGCTTACTCTCAAAACTCTGGCAGCTTCATTAATACCATTCGGAACCTTCTATATGGACTACAAGGTATTTAGACATCTTAACAATTAATAATAACCTCATTGATTTCATAGTGTAAAATATATTACAGGTCTTTCCGTATTTTAAAATTAAGAACTTGACATCTCTCCCAATTATTTCAGAACTTAAGGATATGAACTGGAAACTATTGAACTACCTGTGGCTAGTTGCCCTTTATTTCACTTGCTGTAGCCCTTCAAAAAATACCGTAGTATCAGCTGAGATCAATGATTCTGATGGCCCCAACCCTTGGACCAACCTCAATTGGAATAATCAATCCGAAAACTTTCAGTTTGTGGTGGTGACAGACCGTACTGGTGGTATGCGACCTGGGGTTTTTGCACAAGGAGTGGAAAAGGTCAACCTGTTACAACCAGAGTTTGTAGTAAGCGTAGGTGATCTGATAGAGGGTTATACCGATGATATGACGGAATTGAACCGACAATGGAATGAATTTGATGGATTAGTGGATCAGTTGGAAATGCCATTTTTTTATGTGCCTGGCAACCACGACATTACCAACCAGGTGATGGAAGAATTATGGCAAAAACGCTATGGACGCTCCTACTACCATTTTGTCTATCAAAATGTCTTATTCCTGTGTCTTAACAGTGAAGAACCTATTCCTAACCAAGACAATGTTCAAGGAAAATATAACACTCGAGACTTTTACCTGTCACAAGCTCAGCGAGATTACATACAGAAAGCCTTAGAACAGAATCATGATGTGAGATGGACTATGGTTTTTTGGCATAAACCGGTATGGCTGTATGAAGGATCCGATGACCCTGAAATGACG
>JANQPK010000204.1 GCA_028289505.1 Cyclobacteriaceae bacterium | reverse complement strand
AATTCAGCTTTATCCTTTTGCTCAAAAAGCCGAACGATTTGATCTAGCTTTCTTAATCCCATCAATATTACCACTGTAGCATTGGTTTGAGTAGCCAGTTTCAAGTCCTCGGATAATTGACCATTCTTGGTCACCGCAGTAATTACCCAAAAGCTCTCATTAATTCCTCTTTGAGTTAAAGGAAGTCCGTAGTATCCAGGCAAATTAATACTGCTTATTCCCGGAACCACCGCAGTTTCGATACCATATGCCTCAGCATACTGAATCTCCTCCATGCCCCGTCCAAAAATAAACGGATCTCCTCCTTTTAACCTTACCACATGTCCTTTGCTTAATGCATAATCAACAATCATTTCATTTATCTTCTGTTGTTGATAGCTATGCATCCCTGCACGTTTGCCCACGAAAATTTTTGAGGTTTCCTTTGCACAATGATTCAACACCTCAGGATGAACCAAAGCATCATAGAGTACTACGTCAGCGGTTTGAAGTACTCTAGTACCTTTGAGGCTGATCAGTTCAGGATCTCCGGGACCAGCCCCTACCAATGTCAATCTTGGTCTCATCAGGCTTTGTAATAACTGCTTACTACTACCTTTTCTGGCTCACTCAATGATGCTCCTCGATATGATTTCACCGTTTTCAAAAAGTCCTGAGCGCGTTTCAAATATGAACTCGCAAAAGACTCCGTTGGGGATTGCTGGTTGAACTCCAAAACATAAGATTGAAAGTCATCAGTAATTGCCAACTTACCCGATTGCACGAAATGGTTATTGAAATCCTTCAAGATACCAATGTGAGTATTACACCTGATATCGTCGGATAGCAGTAAGGCTTTGGCAGCTACCACCATAGAAGTATAGGCGTTGTACAGTGATTCAGTCCATAGTTGCTGCTCCAGTGCTTCCTCTGCAAATTGAAGCTTCTCTTCAGAATCCCCAATAATGGTACCAATCATATCGAAGCTTACACCAGCGCACTCCCCTACTCCAATTTCAGGTACAAATTTTTCGGAGTGTCCCCAGTCAATGTATTCAAAGTCCTCAACCTTAGTCAAATCTGCCAATGGTTTAAGCAGGTCATAAAAATACATCTTTCCCCTGCTGCTGACATAATCATTAAAGTATGCTCCTCCCGATGCTCCATCCTGATAATCATCCAGCAGCACCCTCAATGCCTGAGGAATTCGTTTTGATGGTAGTTTTATGATTTTCTCAGCTACAAACCCTTTGCCATCGGCATCTACACCTCCACCAAGCACCACTTGCAATGCAGGAATCACCAGCTTTCCGTTTTTAATTGAGCTACCATGAAATCCAATGTTAGCAGCCATATGTTGACCACAGGAGTTCATACAACCACTGATTTTAATATTGATGTCAGCCTCGGTCAATAAATGGGGATACTCACTTCGAATAACAGTTTCCAACTGCTGAGCCACTCCGGTGCTATTAGTTACTCCCAGGTTACAGGTATCAGTACCAGGACAGGCGGTAATATCCGCGATGGTATCAAAACCATTGTCCGCGCATCCGATGTTCTTCAATTCCTGATAAAGATGTGTTAGATTTTCTGGTCTTACAAACCTGAGCACAAACCCTTGGTTCACGGTTACTCGCAGGTCATCTGCAGCGTATTTTTTTACTATTTTTGCCAGCTCTCTGGCTTCCGGGGCCTTAATATTTCCTAGCAGTAATTTGATGTTCACTGCATAAAAATCTGATTGCTTCTGTTGAAAAACGTTGGTTTTTAGCCATAGTTGGTAATCCTCCTGATCTTCAATTGCCAGCTCCTGCTTTGCAGAGAATTCCGAAGGATTAGCCTGTACTACAGTACTGGGATCGATCTCCACAGTTTGAGAGGCCAAACCGTTCATTTCCTGCTCCACCAATTCCATAAACTTCTCCAAACCTAAACCCCTGCGTTCATCTATCAAAAACTTCATCCTGGCCTTCATACGCTTCTCCCGTTCACCATAACGATCAAAAACTCGCAAAGCTGCTTCTTTGAAAGGTATAATGCTGTTGGCAGGAAGAAATTCGTATACGGTTTTGGCGATAAAAGCCTGGGCTCCAAGTCCACCACCGATCACTACTTTAAAACCTCTTTCTCCGCCCTCAATTCTGGGGATGAATCCAAAGTCATGGAAATAGGTAAAGGCAGAATCCTTTTCGCTGGAGGAAAAAGCGGATTTTATTTTTCTGCCCATATCCTGACAAATTGGGTTTCTCAAAAAATATTCGAACATGGCTTGAGCATAGGGAGAAATATCAAACGGCTCCTCGGGGTCGATTCCAGCATATGCCGATCCGGTTATGTTTCTAACTGTGTTACCACAGGCTTCCCTTAAGGTAATCCCAACCTCTTCCAACTCACTCCACAAACTAGGGCTGTCATCTACTTTGACATAGTGCAACTGAATGTTTTGTCTAGTAGTGGTATGTAAATTGCCATTGGTGTACTTCTCAGATATATCTGCAATCCGAACCAGTTGTTCCGCAGTCAGTTTTCCAAACGGTATTTTTACTCTTACCATTTGAACACCAAGCTGCCTTTGTCCATATACACCACGAGTCAGACGAAATGCCTTAAACCGTTCCTCTGGGATTTTTCCCGCTTTAAAATCATTGATTTTCCGGTTAAGCTCCAGAACATCCTGTTGAGCCTGTTGGCTAATTGATCCGTTGGTAGGTATTTCCATTTTATGTGATTATAATTTCTTTAATTCATTAACTAAAAAAGCCCCTGGGGTACCAGGGGCTTTTTTGATGCTTTATATTATTCAACTTCTACATTCAACAAACTCTATTCCCCTGGTTAGTATGTACCATGCGCATACAGCAACAACAGCAGCAGCAACACTGGTTGGCTAATTGATTGATCATCTTGGAAATAGAATTAAACATACTGTTTGTATAGTCTTCCGTTTGTCAAACGTACTTAAGTTAAAAATGATGCTCAATTTAACACTTTTTTCTTTTTTGATGCCTCTAATGCACCAACAATATCTTCTAATATATCGTTTACATTCTCCAATCCTACAGAAATCCGGATCAGACCAGGTTCAATACCGACTCTTTTTTGTTCCTCCAAAGTCAGCTTACTATGTGTGGTTGAAGATGGATGGGTAACGGTAGTTCGGGTATCCCCCAGGTTGGCGGTTAATGACAGCATTTTTAAGTTGTCCAGGAACGTTCCTGCTCTGTCATATCCTCCTGAAACTATAAATGTAACTAAGGCTCCTCCATATCGCATCTGCTTTTTCGCCAGATTGACCTGTGGGTGTGACTTGAGAAAAGGGTATTTTACTGAAACCAATTCCTCATGCCCCTCCAAGTATTCTGCAATTTTTAAGGCATTTTCGCAGTGTTTTTCCATTCTTACTGGTAATGTCTCCAGACTCTTGGAGAATATCCATCCGTTAAATGGTGACAACGATGGTCCAGTATGTCTGGTAAAAAATCTTATGTGCTGAATTAACTCTTCTTTCCCCACAATCGCTCCTCCAATGGTCCTCCCCTGTCCATCAATAAATTTTGTAGCAGAATGAGTCACGATATGAGCCCCGTGCTTGACTGGTTGTTGTAGGAAAGGTGTAGCAAAGCAATTATCAATATTCAGGATCAGGTCATGTTCAGCAGCTAAACCACCCAACCAATCCAAATCTATAATGTCTAAACCGGGATTTGAGGGAGTCTCCGCAAAGATCATTCTGGTGTTGGGTTTTATCTCATTTGCCCAGGTTTCTGGTTTGTCTATATCCACATAGGTATGCTCAATACCCCATTTTGGAAATATTTGGGTGAGCAGTTGGTGGGTCGACCCGAATACTGATCGTGAGGCTAATATATGGTCCCCAGCCTTCAGTAGCCCTGCCATACTGCTAAACATGGCGGCCATCCCACTAGCGGTGGCAATTCCGGATTCTGCTTCCTCTAACAGGCAAAGTTTATCGATAAATTCGTTATTACTTGGGTTGGTAAAACGGGTGTATATACTTCCATCAATCTCATCGGCGAACATAGCTCTAGCTTGCTCAGCATCTTCGAAAGTAAATGAGGATGTCATGAATATCGGCGCCGAGTGCTCTCGGTGTAACCTGTTATCACTCTGGGTTCTGATGGCCTTCGATTCGAAATGCTTATAGTCACTCATTCCCTATACCACTAGTTTCTCTTGGGCTTTTTTATCAAACAACTTTTGGGGCTGTTGTAGCAAACTTGCGGAAACGGCGATCAAGCCCCTTTCTTCAATAAAGGCGTTTAACGACCACAAATTATCCAAAGATATTTTACCCAGAACGTAGTTCCCATTTTCATTCTGTTGGTGCCTCCAAATGTGTTCAAAACCGAATTCTGATAGTTCATCCGGGTGGTTGTATCTTAAATAGATGGGCAAAACCAACTCATTACTGTAAGCCAAATCCCGCTCATCATGCCATTTGTAGTAGTCATAATCTGGCTTGCCCACGGTGGCGTAAATATCTGCAATCACCGAAGCAGCAGTAGGTGCTCCACCTGCGCCCTTACCGGTAAATAGATGGTCGTCGGTATACTTTCCCCGGACCAATACCGCATTGAATTCATCGTTTACCTGGCTTAAATCGTGTGTGCGCTCTACGAAAGAAGGCATTACAAAAGCATGCACCTGATCATGATTTCTGATGGCTGTTGCCACTAGCTTGATCTTCAAATTTCGTTTCTGCGCAAATTCCAGTTCCTGGGTACTGATATTTTGGATGCCAACGGTACTTAGACTGCTTGGAGTGGTAGTGATCCCATATGCGTGGCATAACAGGATTACCAATTTGTTCATAGTATCATATCCTCCTACATCCAGCAGGGGGTTAGATTCGGCAAAACCTAATTCCTGAGCTTTTTTGAGTGCCTGTTGATAATCAAGCCCATCGCTTTCAATACGAGATAGGATGTAGTTACTGGAACCATTAAATATCCCGGAGATTTCCTGAATGGGTTCATGATTATAAAATTGATCCATGGTTTTGACAATGGGAATTCCTCCACAGACCGCAGCTTCGTACCATAGTTTTCCACCGTTCTCCTTTAACGCCATCAGCTCTTCGAGATGCTCCGCTACCATCTTTTTATTAGCTGTAACCACCTTTTTCCCAGCGATCAAGCCCTGCTTCACCATTTTAAAAGCAGCTTCTGAGTCATCAATCAGCTCAACTACCACCTCAATTTCAGCATCACTTATGATGTCTTGGTATTGGTAGGTAAAGTGATCAGCTGAAATAGATCTTTGTTTATCCCTGCTTTTAACGCAAATTGATCGTATCTCAAACGGCAAGCTCTCTGCCTTTACAATGTCGTAGAAGCCTTGTCCCACGCACCCAAAGCCGATTAACCCGATCTTTATCTTATCATCCATTCGCGGTCATTTGTTTAGAATTTGGCTCACGATTTCCATTAATAATATTGGACAGCTGTTCTAATTCCAGTAAAAAGCCATCGTGACCATATTCAGATTCAATTTCATGATAGACGGAATCTCTTATATTCATGGCCAAGAATCGTTGTTCTTCCAGTGGGAACAACATATCTGTTCTGATCCCGATCACAGTTGTTTTGGCCTTTATCTGAGCCAAAGCGGGCAGCAGGCCATTTCTTCCCCTACCAACGTTATGGGAATCCATAGCTTTTGACAATATCCAGTAGGTAAAAGCATTAAATCTCTGATATAGTTTCTCGCCCTGGTATTGCTGATAAGAGGAGGCCTTAAAATTATCGATTACCTCATCAGATTCTTCTTTCTGAGTTATCAGGTAACCCTGGTAACTTCTGTAAGATAACAATGCAATGGCACGGGCTGTTTTCATACCGTTCATGCCAGCCTGGGGATTGGACTCTTTCCAAGTAGGGTCAGCGGCAATAGCCATGCGTTGTGACTCATTAAAGGCTACTCCCCATGGACTATGATATGCATTGGTCCCCACCAAGATCAAGTTAGCCACCAGATCGGGCAACTTTATACTCCACTCCATAGCTTGCTGTCCCCCCATTGACCCTCCCATGATCGTATGAATACCATGGATTCGAAGGTGTTGCCTAAGGAGTTCAAAACTTTCAACGATATCCCGATTGGTTAAAGATGGGAAGCTATGAAAGTAAGGCTTCCCATCTTTAGGATTAGTTGATAGCGGTCCCGTACTGCCATAACATCCTCCCAGCATATTTACACAGATAATGTAATGCTCCGAGGGATCAAATATGCTCTCGACCAATCCGGACCACCAGTCTGAACAATCTGAGTTAGCTGTTAAAGCATGACATACCCAGATCACGTTGTCTCGTCTTTCATTTAGCTTTCCCAAGGTGGAATAACTGAGCTCAAATCCTGGTAGTTTTCCACCAAGTTCCAACTCAAAATCCTCTGAGTAACTAAATGAATGATGATGCATCTCTATACTATTTATCCAACAGGCTCAGCCGAGAAGACTTTTTCGAAAGCCTGCTGAAAATCCGATTTAATATCCTCAATATGTTCAATTCCCACAGATACCCTCAGGCTGTTAGGATGAACCCCTGCAGCCAACTGTTCCTCTTCGGAGAGTTGCTGGTGAGTGGTGGCAGCGGGATGTATGATCAAAGTTTTAGCATCTCCAACATTGGCCAGGTGGCTTATTAACTGCAAGCTATCCACAAATCTGGTGGCATTCTCTTTACCTCCCTTGATATCAAAACTCAGTACTCCCCCAAAACCTCTCTTCAAATATTTCTTGGCAAGCTCATGGTAGGGGCTTGAAGCTAGTCCCGGATATTTAACACCTTCCACCATTTCATGCGCTTCTAACCACTGCGCAAGATCCAGGGCGTTTTGGGTAATCCTTTCCATACGCAATGAAATGGTTTCAATACCTTGTATGAACAAAAAAGCGTTGAATGGACTCACAGCAGGTCCAAAGTCACGTAAACCTTCAACCCTGGCTCTAATGATGAAGGCAATATTTCCAAATGGGCCATCTGTTCCGAAAACTTCCCAAAACTTCAAACCGTGATATCCTTCAGACGGTTCCGTGAACTGAGGATATTTTCCATTGCCCCAATTGTAGTTTCCACCATCGACGACTACCCCACCAATGCTGTTTCCATGTCCACCAATCCATTTAGTAGCAGATTGTACTACCACGTGAGCTCCTTGCGCAAGGGGGCGAAATAAATAGCCGGCAGCTCCGAAGGTGTTGTCTACCACCAATGGAATCTCATGATCGACTGCCACTTGCGCGATAGCCTCAAAATCAGGAATATTAAATTCTGGATTGCC
>JANQPK010000198.1 GCA_028289505.1 Cyclobacteriaceae bacterium | reverse complement strand
CAACCCATAACTCATAAATTATAACCCATAACTCCCTAGGTCGTAGCCTGGTGAAGTACTTCTTGCACCCGCCGTGCCACAATTCGTTCCTGACCAGGCTGCATCATCCAGGTGGTTATCCCCAGACTATCTTTACCACCTACGGTCTGGATAGAAGGATGACCCTGACTAAGTTTGGTACGGGCTTCTCCACCGGTAAGTTTTACAATACTCTGATCCCAGGTAATATTTAAGGAAGGCACATGATTGGCAACCTCTGGAACATGGATTTCAGCAGTTACACCTTTTACCGAGGCCGCAGCATCATGGATCATCTGAATTTGACTTTCCCATAACTTCCATTCCGCCTCATGATCTCGGTTTAAATACAACTCCAACGCCACTAGCATTCCAAGAATCTCCTCTTTATTCACTTTCATGCCTCGACCTACGGTGTTGCCTCTTGGAGGAGCATGTAGTCTGGCTGCCTTTACCAAGTCTTTCTTGCCCAACAAAAGGCCAGCACTTTGAGGCCCACGTAATCCCTTACCACCAGAAAAACCTACCAGGTCATAGCCCATCTTGGTGTATTTATATAGATTTTCCACCGGAGGTACGTCGGCAGCACAATCATTGAAAGTTGGAATTTCGTTCTTTTGTGCAACCTCCAACCATTCTTCGTGTTGGATCTGACCCTTGCTGTTTGCGGTATTTAAAAACCACATCATAGCGGTCTTGTTGCTAATGGCTTTGTCAAGGTCCTTTCTGGTTTCAACAAAAACCAGGTCAACTCCACAATTTCTGATGGCATGAGCATACCCTATTTCGTGTGATTTTTGTAAAATAACCTCACTTTTAAGTCCGGTAAGGTCCGGGATTTGCTCCACTTTACTCTGGTCAAGCCGAGTAAGTACCCCTGCGGTACCTAAGGTGATGGCTGAAGCGCATCCTGCGGTTACCGTAGCATATTCACAATCCAGCAGTTCCGCTATTCTTTCACCCACTTTATCCTGAAGGTCATCTAAATTCACATAATCACCGGTGGCATACTTTATGGCATCTGTTACTTCCGGGGGCATCAAACAGCCGGTCATAGAAGTGTAGGTTCCCGCTGCATTGATGAATGTTCGTACACCCAACTCCTTAAAATAGTCCCGCCCAACTGCTGCAACAGGGGTGCTTGCACTTGATATCAAACCGGTTCCAAATAGTCCACCAACTACGGGTACACTAGACAATCTTTTTAATAATACTCTTCTGGAGATCATATTGAATAAGGTTATTTCTTTTTACAATAGGTTAATCTAAAGCTGCTATACAGTCTATTTCCACCAGGCTGTCACCCGGTACTCCTCCATAGGTTGCTACCGTGGTCCTTACAGGTGGATTATCACCGAAGCGCCCACGATACGCTTCATTCATGGCTTTATAGTCCGCCAGGTCATGCAAGTAAACATTCACCTTGAGCACTTTATCCATGGAAGAACCATTGGCTTCTAATGCTTTTTGTAATTCATCCAAAACATGTTTGGTATGCGCTGTGATATCTCCATCAAAGTGAGCCCCCTTACCAGCGATGTAGAGGGTATTTCCATGCTTTACTGCGCTGGAAAACAAAGGTACCTGCTGGTCCATAATCACCTCTCCTACCACCTCTTTGGAGGTACTTGTTTTGGCAGTGGCGGCTTTTGCTGCTACACCGGTACCCATGGCAGCAGCTCCGGCTACCATGGTTTTAACCATTTTACGTCTACTGTTTTCTTTGCTCTTTTTCATAATGTTTTTACCAAGTTCGGTTCTTTAAAATTTCCTGAATCTGTTCCTTTGCCACCGGCAGTTCATCCTGATGATCGTTGAGCCATTTTGAAAAATCTTTCTCTATTTCGTCTGACCATCTGGTATCAATCTGGCCTGGTGAATACTTGCCTTCTTTGAGACGCTGATGTCCAAATCGATCTCTCAGCATTACCAATTCAGCAGTAGTAACTACCTTTTCTGCAAGGTGAGCGGGAATAAAGATTACACCTTCTGCTTTTGCCAGTACTACGTCGCCGGGCAATACAGTGGCAGCACCCATCCTTATAGGAACATTTAATCCGGCCAGCATCACTTCTGTCAGGAAAGAAGGATGCCAGTCCCGTACAAACGCATTAAATCCATCAATTAACCTCAGTCCGTCCATATCACGAGAGCTGGCATTGAATACCACACCCTTGCCAGATTTAGCGTAAATAGAATTACCCAGATTATCTCCGATCAAGGTGCCATCTACGATCTTACCAAAACCATCGGCTACGTAAACATCTCCCATTGAAAGAGCATCGATGGGCCAGCTGTTAGGACTACCGATCCGACCATCTGCTTTACCCTTCTCTTTGATGGGGCCATCAATATCTGGTCTGTTGGGCATGTATAAAGCGGTAAGTGCTCGTCCCACAATGGCTTGATCCGGATGGAGAATTTTCCAGTTTCCTTCGAATTGGTTGTGGTACCCCTCACCTCGTAGCACTCCCCAAGCCTCTTCAATAGATACTTTCTCCATACGTTGAAGTATTTCGTCCGGAACTTTCGGTCGCCCGTCGGGAAAGCGTTCGCCTTCCCATTGTGAAGTATAAAAGATCATCTGATCCTTACTGATGGTCTGGCTGTAGACAGGAACTACCAAGGCCATTCCCAAGATTAATGTGATGATTTTATTTATGTTCATTATTGTGTTATTCATTAGTTTCAGTTTCAACTACAGGTGATAATTCAGGGGTATCCTCAGGGGGACGCTCTCCCCACCAGGTGGCTAATGATGATCCGGAAACATTCATCCAGGGACCAAAAATTGCAGGTGCCAATCCTGCGGTAGCAGCCATACCCATTTTTTCTGCCAAAGCACTGGCTAATCCTCCATTTTGCATACCAACTTCCAAAGCAATGGTTCTACAATCTCTTTCGGGCAGTTTTAAGATTCTACATCCCCAATAGCCAAAGAAATAGCCCAATGCATTGTGAATAATCGCAGCTACGATCAATGCCGCACCAATTTCTAAAAGGTTGTCTCGACCCAAAGCGGTGATAATGGTAATAATAATTGCGATTCCCGCCATCGATACAATGGGCATTGCCTTATCGAGCCAGGGGAATTTACCATGAAAGAAATGATTAAAAGCTAAGCCTGCCACTATTGGTACGATCACCATTTCGATAATATTTAACATCATGTCAATGAAGTTAATGGGTACCAGCTGACCAGCAAACAACTGCATCAACATTGGGGTCATAATTGGTGCCAACATGGTAGCTACCGCAGTTAAGGTTACCGAAAGTGCCAAATTAGCCTTAGCCAAATAGGTCATCACATTCGAGGCTAAACCACTGGGCGACGATCCAATAAGCACTACACCAGCAGCAATTTCCGGGGGAAAGCCGAAAACAGCGGCAATAGAAAAACCAACCAATGGCATAATCGAGAATTGGCATATCAACCCAACTAAAACCCCTTTTGGCATCTTAATTACACCAGCAAAATCTTTAATACTCATGGTGGTGCCCATGCCAAACATGATGATTTGCAACAGTGGTACGATCAACACTCTGGTTTCGAAATTGCCTTGTTTCACAAAAAAATCAGGATAAAACATGGCTGCAGACACCGATGCAAATATCAGTACCGTAAATGACAGTCCTTTCAAGAACTCATGTCCTCTAAAACCCAGAGACAGCAGCAGCAGAAACAGGATTAAGAATGGGCCCACCAAATCAATCTTTCCCAGTAACCAGAATAAAAGAACGGCCACTAGGCAGATAGCTGCAACCCCAAGAGCATACTTATAAAGTGATTTCATATTTTATTCATTCCATGCAGGACTAGCAATTCCATTTAAGTCATAAACAATATCTCCTTCCCGCACGGTAAGCTCGCAATTAAGCTTTTGATTACCGTCAAATCTTTTTTTCACAATATCGATATATCCGAATTTACCGGATCTAACGGAGAACACTGCTATGTCCGCTACAGCTCCCTCCGTAAGGTGTCCAAGGTCAAGGCGGTCGATCACCTTTGCTGGGTTCCAGGTAGATGCTTCGATAACCTGCTCTAGATCCATTCCCATATTAAGAAATTTTGACATTACATTTGCCTGGTCCTTCATGCCCGCATTCATACTGCCAGTATGAAGATCGGTACTGATTACATCAGGTCGGAATCCCTGTTCCATGGCAGGTACGGCCTGATCGAACCTAAAACTACCTCCACCATGACCTACATCAAATATAATACCTCGCTCCTGGGCTTTCCAGACATATGGCTCTACCTTGCCTTGGTCATTGACGATCGGAATACGCCGGGCCACGTGTGCAAAAGTATGTGTAAAAATATCACCTGGCCTAAGCTTTTCCATTACCAAGGTCTCCAAAGACAATGGCGGATCATGTCCACCAAAATCGATCATTACCGGTAAGCCCGTAATTTCGCCAGCCTCCACCGCACGATCTACAGGAGCCCACTCCGGCCCAAAATAATGTGCTACCTTAAATCCAACAATTACACCAGGAAAACGTTTAGCGGTGGCTGCGGTCAGCCTGCCATCCATATCCGTGAGATCTTGCTCCCAGGCTCCTCCCTTCATACCGGTTCCCACAATGTTGAGCAACGCCAATACCCTGGTTTTGGACTTATCAATGGTTTGGGTCTTGAATTGCTCGAAGTTGCGCCATCCACTACTTCCGGCGTCCACTACCGTGGTAACGCCAGCTTTGAAAGTAAACCCGTCAGGTGGTAGTGCCGAAAATCCATTGGCCAGGTAGGTTCCCAGATTACCATAGAAGTTGTGGGTGTGCATATCTATGATTCCTGGGGTTACGTACAGCCCGGATACATCTACTTCAAGTTCTGCACTGGCATTAATCTTAGGGGCTACTCGTGCGATTTTACCATCTTTCACTGCCACATCCATGACTTTATCGATACTGTTCTTTGGATCAATGACGTGTCCATTCCTGATCAACAAGTCATACTGTTGTGCCAGTATACCTATTGGAAGTATCGCTAAGGTTAAAACACTGATTATAAGCCGAATCATAGGGTATAATTTAATAGTTAATTTACCATTTTGTGCGCCATAACCCAAGCTCTTCCTGGGTGCTCAGACCTAAAGGTTTCGATATTACCGCGATCCTGTAAGGTAACATAACATGTGCGACCATCAGGTCCACCAAACGCTATGTTCGAGGGTTTTTTACCCAAAGTAGTGATTTCCTTGATAATTTCCCCTTCAGGTGACACTATAGCCACCGTTCCTTTGCCATGCCGTGTAATATAAAGATTACCTTCGGTATCACATCTCATCCCATCCATACCAAAATCGGGAAACTCTATTAGCAGCCTTTTGTTGGAAATTTCACCAGAAGAGGTCAAATCATACACCCAGACATTTCGCTGCACACTTTCGTTAACATAAAGCTTGGTTTCATCAGGACTTACCTCGATACCGTTGGTAGTACCCATATTTTGTTCCAGCAGGGTTACCTCTCCTGATGGATCTATCCGCCACAATTGTCCGCTCGACTGCTTCCAATTTGGGTCACTGGTAAAAACCAGGTCCCCGCTGGTGATGGCTAAATCATTGGGTTGATTCATCTTAGGCTCATGTGCCCAAATAGCAATTGATTGATTTTTCATATCTACCACCAGGACGTTGTGCTGGGTATAATCTGCAATCAACATATTTCCATTGCTTAAAAAGCGAATACCATTCCCAATACTGGAATCAGGTAGATTTACAAACAGGGAGGTGGCTCCATCTGGCGATACCTTGCCAATGGTACCTTGCCGATCGAAATTGACGGCATACAAATCACCTGAGGTGGAAACTGCGGGGCCTTCAATACCTGATGTAAACAGCGAAGGCGCTGTTAATTCCTCAGTATCTTGGTACTTGCTCACTGGATCTGAGCTTGAAATATCCTGCGATTGGTCCGTAGTAGATTTTGATTCACAACCACATAACAATACTAAACTCAGATTAAACACCAGTAGACTGCTAACAAAATTCATAGGTTTGATTGGTTTCTTACTGCTGATACCTGCTCAGCCGATATTGCCGAAGCATCGTTTCCAAAATTACTTCGAATATAGGTTAGAACATCGGCAATTTGCTGGTCCGATAGAAAACTATGTTGAGGCATTGCACCATTATAAGTCTCCCCAT
Organism: Cyclobacteriaceae bacterium; assembly: GCA_028289505.1. GTDB lineage: Bacteria > Bacteroidota > Bacteroidia > Cytophagales > Cyclobacteriaceae > SZUA-3. Next base: position 9,186 of record JANQPK010000198.1, on the reverse strand, counting down.
TTACCTCGATAGACCCCTCCAGCCCATTCAATACTACTCCTATTAGTCTTTTTTCATCTCCTGTAACCCAGTCAACACCTGCTAATGGCGGAAACCTTCCACTGTCCCCTTTCCCATCCCGTTGGTGACAGGCCCCGCAATACCAGTGATAGATCTCTTGTCCTTTTCCAGTAAACTCCTCTTGAATATTGTCCTCGATTTCGTGAGGGTCTCGGATATGGGACAGGGTCTTTCTGGCTTGCATGGTGGCTAGTTGCTCCTCACCAAATTGCTGTTTATCTCCAGTGAACATCACCCGCCATATTTTTCCCTGGTTAGTCTCACTCAAGTAAAGCGATCCATCCGGACCCATGGCAATACCCATTGGTCTATATGCTGCGTCTTTGGTGCTTACGATAGGATCCACCTGAGCAAACCCATCTGCAAAAACTTCCCACTCCGTCGACATTTTGCCATTTTCAAACGGCACAAACGCTACGAAGTAACCCGATTGTGGGTATGGCGCCCGGTTGGTAGACCCATGAAAAGCCACGAACGCACCATTTTTATATCTTTCTGGAAACTGATCACCCTGATAAAAGAACAGCCCATTAGGTGCCCAGTGTCCCGGAAAACCAATTATTGGATCCTCATATTGATCACATCTGCCAATAATGGTACCATCTCCCCCGTATTCTGGTGCCAACACTTTCTGGCCTACCATCTGGTCATAATAACAATAAGGCCATCCGAAATCAGCCCCTTCGGATACCTTGACGAATTCTTCCGAAGGCAAAAGAGCGCTTTGCCAAGAACTGAAGATCTCGGGAAACAAGCGGAATAGATCATCCCTGCCATGTATCACAGCATATAATTCTTCATCTACAGGATTCCAGTCCATGGCCACAATACTTCTGATACCTGTGGCATACAGTTCCCCGTCCTTTTGAGTTTGATTCAATTTATGAGCATCGAACCTCCAGATTCCACCGTGATCTTCAAGTTGTGGACAAGGATCTAACCCTGGTTGGCCTGGGGTACGTTTTGGATCCTGACAGGCATTACTGGGTGCGCCAAATGGAACATAAATATGCCCTTTGTTATCAAAAGAAAATGGTTTGGCAATATGCTCATGGCCGCCGTGATCATGATCATCCTGCACCACCACTTCCAATTCACCCTCAGGAACCAATTGACCTTGACCCAGTTTAGTTCGATAAACCGTAAGATCTGTGCTGAAATAGAGGTAATCCTGATAGATTTCAACACCTGTTTGTAAACTCCATCTTTTTCGATTTTGGGTCTTGGCAAAATACTCAACTGTATCTGCCCTGCCGTCCAGATCCTGATCAATGACCACCGCCACATTCCCCTTCTCGGCTTTTCGTGTCTTGACATAGACCGCTCCATTTCCAGCAACTGTGATCTCCCTGGCGGTTCCTGAAATGCTATCTGTTACAACCAGCGCCTCAAATCCCTCTGGCAAAACCAAGCCCCCATTATCCTGATCAGCTACTGGTAAAGAGTGCTTTTCACATGCGCTGGATAACAATACCAACAGCATGACCACCGCCTTACTCCACTTATTATTCACCGTCCTTAAATATAGTTTTAACCTTCAAAATACGAAGTATTATGGGAATTTCAACCTGCAAAAAGTAACGCTGAAATGCATTAGGGTTGATTCTAAGTAAAAAATTGTCGCTTAGCTATAATTGACTGTAATTCAGCGGAACAAAAAATCAAAAAATCCAATTAATTTAGGGATCATGGCTCAGGTATACGACATGATTGTAATTGGTGCTGGTTCCGGTGGTCTCAGCATGGCCTTAGGGCTGCATGAACTAGGCATTAAAGTCTTATTAATCGAAAAATCTGATCAGTCGATTGGTGGCGAATGCCTAAATACTGGTTGTATTCCTAGCAAAGCTTTTATCCATGCCACTAAAATCATCCACGCCGCTCATCAGTCCAAACAGTTTGGACTAGAGGTAGATGGACAAGCTTCAATGGGTAGAATATGGCATTATGTTGAACAGGCGCAAAACAAGATCAGAAGCCATGAGAATGCAAACTATCTGAGAGCACAGGGATTGGATATCGAACTGGGGGCCGCCAAGTTTTCAGGCAAAAATCAGGTAACGGTAAACGGCAAAGAGTTTTACGGAAAGAAGATTACCATAGCCACGGGATCAAAGCCAGCCAAAATACAAGTTCCCGGAATCGAACAGATCCAACAGTATAACAATGAGACCATTTGGAAGCTTTCAAAGATCCCGAAGACCATACTTTTTGTTGGAGCTGGCCCCATCAACCTGGAACTGGGTCAAGCCTTTGCCAGGATAGGGAGTAAAGTAATTATGGTTGAATTAGCCAAGCGCATTCTGACCAAGGAGGCTGAGGAGATCTCGCAGATACTTCATCAACAATCACTAAAGCTGGGTATAGAGTTCTGTTTAGAAAGTACAGTTGATCGCTTTACCGATGCCCATACGGCAGTAGTCAAACAAAAACACCACCAGCACCATCTCAAGTTTGATATCGCAGTGATTAGCGTCGGACGCAAACTGGACTTCACAGCATTAAATCCAGCAGCGGCGGGTATTTCACTGGAAAAATCCGGGTGCTTGAAATTAGATGGCTACCTTCGAACTACTAACAAAAATGTATTGGCCATTGGAGACGCTGCAAACGGACCTCAGTTTTCACATGCCGCGGAACTACAAGCTACCACCCTGATTTCCAATCTAATTTCTCCATTTAAGAAAAAAATCAGCTACCATAAGTTTAGCTGGGTAACCTTTACCCAGCCCGAAGTGGCCACTTTTGGGATCAGTGAAGCGCAATTAATAGCCACAGGTCGCAAGTATGTGAAGCTGGTGCAAAACCTACAGGAAGACGATCGGGCGGTTGCCAGTGATTACAAATACGGAAAAATTATCCTCTACATTACTAAAAGAAGCTTCCCTTTTCCCAATAAACTTTTAGGCGGCAGCATAATAGCTCCTAATGCCGGAGAGATGGTACAAGAGTTGATCTTGGCTAACACTGTGGATATAGATATTAATCAACTTTTTAAAAAGACTTACCCCTATCCAACCTCCAGCCGGGCCAATAAAATCATTATCATGAAACACTTTATTGGTTCCATCAGGCCGTGGATGAAAAATATCCTTAAGCGGGCCTACCGCATACAAGCTTAGCAGCTCAACTACTCCCTGCCCGTCCGGCAAACAGGCTCCATGCTCCTAGCATCCTTTATTCAAAATTGAACGTCCCGTATCAGAACCGTTAATTGGAAGGCAATGAAGCTACGAGAATATCTGGATAAAAGTAGAAATATGATGATGGTTACCGTTCCCGCTGTACACCCCAATGGACAATCTATGAAAGGATACTCGATCCCCCTAGTATTCTACATGTACTGGAATTAGTCTGGAAGCTAATATCCAATAATGAATATCTAATATCTGAGGTATTAGATCCATTCCTAGCTTTTAGATATTAGACCCTAGATATTAGATTTATTGTATCTTTAAATACAACATTCATCTACTCAGATGCCAATTTATCATACTCTGGGAAACCTCCCTTCTAAGCGTCATACTATCTTCAAACAACCCAATGGAAAACTGTACAATGAGCAGCTTTTTGGAACCATTGGTTTTGATGGTATGTCGTCCTTATTATATCATATCCATCGCCCCACTCAAGTAAGCAAGGTGTTGAGTTCAAAAGACGTTTCTCCCACTATAGCAGAATCAAAAAACATCACAGCCCGATTGTTAAAAGGTTTCAATGTGGAGCCGGTAGATGATTTTCTGGATAGTCGGCAGCCGCTACTGGTGAATTCAGATGTACACCTGGGACTTGCTGCGCCCTCGCAATCATTGACAGCATATTTCTATAAAAATGCTGATGCCGATGAACTGTTGTTTATTCACAAGGGCACCGGGATACTGCGATCATTTTTGGGCAACATAGCATTCGAGCCTGGCGATTACCTGATTATCCCCAGAGGTATGATCTATCAAATTGATTTTGACTCTAGGGATAATCGGTTATTGTACCTCGAATCGTTCCAACCCATATATACTCCCAAACGCTATAGAAATTGGTTTGGACAGTTGTTGGAGCACTCACCCTATTGCGAGCGAGATTACAAATTGCCCACCGATCTGCCCACTATTGATCAGTCCGGCGAATTTCACATGAAAATTAAGAAGCAGCATAGTCTTCATGAATTAATATATGCCACCCACCCTTTTGATGTAGTAGGATGGGATGGCTACAATTTTCCCTATGGGTTCTCCATCCACAATTTTGAGCCAATCACTGGAAGAATTCACCAACCTCCTCCGGTGCATCAGACCTTTGAAACTTCATCCTTTGTGGTATGCTCGTTCTGCCCACGGCTTTTTGATTATCATCCTGATGCCATCCCCGCCCCCTACAATCATTCAAATATCGATTCAGATGAAGTGATTTACTATGTGGATGGGGACTTTATGAGCAGGAACAATATTGGGATGGGTCATATCACCTTACATCCGGGTGGAATTCCCCACGGCCCGCATCCAGGTGCCTACGAGCGGAGTATTGGCCAAAAAGAAACCAAAGAATTAGCGGTAATGGTAGACACTTTCAAACCACTGATGGTGACAGAATATGCCATGGGTCTGGACGACGGTGAATACTACAGATCTTGGATTGAATAAAATATGGAAGCTAAATACTGCTGGGTTGATCTATCTGACCAGACCCATTTTAGCATTTACAACTTGCCGTTTGGTATTTTTTCAGTGGGAAACAATACCAAACGAGTTGGTATTGCAATCGGCGATAAGATCGTTGATTTAGCTGTGGTATCTGCCATGGATCTGTTTAAGGATTTGGAAATTTCCGATGCCGTTTTCAACAGTAATTACTTGAACGACTTTATTCACCTGGGCAAGGATATTACTAATAAAGTGCGGATACAGGTACAAGATTGGTTATGTGATGTAGATTCCCCGTTAAAAGACCATGATCATATCCTGGTAGATCAAAACCAGGCTACCCTACATCTTCCCCTGAAGATTGGAGACTATACAGATTTCTACAGCAGTCTAGAACACGCCACCAATGTTGGTATGATGTTCAGAGGTAAAGACAAGGCGCTGCTGCCAAATTGGAAACACCTTCCTGTTGGATATCACGGTCGGAGTTCGTCCATTGTGGAGAGCGGAGTGCCGATACATCGCCCATCAGGTCAGGTCGTTCCAAAAGATGGCAATGGTCCTGTTTTTAAAGCCAGTAGCAGATTAGACTTTGAATTGGAAATGGCCTTGGTGGTGGGGAAAGAAAATCGTTTAGGTCAACCGGTTTCCATTAACCAGGCAGAGCAGCATATTTTTGGAATGGTGCTTTTCAATGATTGGTCAGCCCGGGACATTCAAAAATGGGAATATGTACCATTGGGACCCTTCCTAGGGAAAAGTTTTGCTTCTTCAATCTCTCCTTGGGTGGTAACCATGGAGGCGCTAGAGCCTTTTAGAACAAACGGCCCTGCACAGGACCCTATTGTACTTTCATATCTCGATTTTCAAGGAGCAGCTAACTTTGACATTAACCTGGAAGTCAGCATCAGCACAGAGGATCAGCCAGAGAGCATGATATGCAAATCCAATTTCAAGTACATGTATTGGAGTATGGCACAGCAATTAACCCACCACACCTCCAATGGTTGCAATATTTCTATTGGTGACCTGATGGCATCTGGCACCATCAGCGGACCGGACCCCACCAGCTATGGGTCCATGCTGGAACTCACCTGGGGAGGCTCCAAACCCATTACCCTGAGCAGTGGCCACCAACGAACTTTCATTGAGGATTATGATATCGTTACCATGCGAGGATGGAGTGAGAAAGATGGAAAAAAGGTTGGTTTCGGTGAAGTTCAAACCAAGATACTCCCCACACTACATGAGTGAAAGCATCACTTTTGACCCCAAGCAATTAAGCCTCCGACAATTGCACGGCTATCTGTTGGGGTCAGTAGCCCCCAGACCTATCGCACTAGCCAGCACTATAAGTAGACAGGGACAGGTTAATCTCAGCCCTTTCAGCTATTTTAATGTTTTTTCTACCAATCCACCCATAATGATTTTTTCCCCGGCACGCAGGGGTACTGATAACACTTTCAAACATACCTTCGAAAATGTAGCAGAGGTACCAGAGGTAGTTATTAACATGGTTACCTACTCCATGGTAGAACAAGTGTCTCTAGCCAGTTCAGACTATCCCAGAAACATTAATGAGTTTGAAAAAGCGGGTTTGAATCAGGTTAAATCAGAAAAAATCACCCCACCAAGAGTAGCGGAATCTCCGGTGGCATTCGAATGCCGGGTCAACCAGGTTATACCTTTAGGCCAAGAGTGGGGAGCTGGAAATCTTATTATAGCAGAAGTACTATTGATGCATATTCATGTAAAGTTTCTTGATGATGATCAGGTGTTGAGAACCGAGAAGTTGGACCTGGCAGGGCGTATGGGGGGAGCCTGGTATGTAAGAGCATCTGGAGATGCTTTATTCCAGGTGTCCAAACCAGGTAAAAACCTCGGTATGGGGATAGATCAGCTTCCGGAATCCGTCAGACAATCAGGCGTATTAACCGGTAACAGTCTAGCCAAATTGGCTGGAATAGGCAGCTTACCATCATCTAAATCCGTAGATCTTTGGGAAAAAGAACCTGAGATCAATAAGATATTGGAACGACCAGATGCTTTTAACAAGCTGCACATACTGGCACAGGAAATGATTTTGAATCATAGGTTAGAGCCTGCTTTTAAGACTCTTATGGTAGCAGACCGTATTTCAGCTCCAAAACCTTAGATATTAGAATTCACATCAACACACACATACTTAATGTTGACATAGTCGTCTATTCCATACTTAGACCCCTCTTTTCCGAACCCACTTTCCTTTATACCTCCAAATGGAGCCTCCACTGCACTCACCAACCCGGTATTTACGCCCACAATACCAAAATCCAATGCCTCTGCAACCCTCCAAATCCGGGAAATATCCCTCCCATAAAAATAGGCAGCCAATCCGTAGTTGGTACTGTTGGCCATCTCAATAACCTCCTGTTCCTGACCAAATTTGATCACTGGCATCACTGGTCCAAAGATCTCATTTTTAGTAATCTCCATGGTTGAAGTCACATTACTAATTATAGTTGGCTTGTAAAACAGATCATGAGATGGTTCACCTCCAAGCACTACCTCTGCGCCTTGTTGTACTGCGCTGTCAACTAATTGATCAACCTTTCTTACAGCTTGCGCGTTGATCAAAGGTCCAATATTACTCTCTTCCACCAAACCCGAACCCATGGCTAAGCTTGAAACCCGTTCCTTCAGTAACGTCACAAAATCATCATAAACCGTTTCTTGAACAAACAATCGATTAGTACAAATACAAGTCTGACCCGCATTCCGATATTTACTAGCGATGGCACCATCGACTGCGGAGGGCAGGTCAGCATCATCAAACACAATGAAAGGGGCATTACCTCCAAGCTCTAAGGAAATTTTCTTAACAGTCCCTGCGCACTGACGCATTAATAATTTTCCCACCGCGGTTGAACCCGTAAAAGACAACTTGCGAATCTTGGGGTTTGTAGTCAATTCCTCACCAATTTCCACCGGGGATTCAGCAGTGATTACATTGAGCACACCTTTGGGAAAGCCAGCCAGCTCTGCAAGTTTGGCTAATGCCAACGCTGATATCGGTGTATCCTGCGCGGGCTTAATCACCACCGTACATCCAGCAGCTAATGCCGGTGCTATTTTTCGGGTAATCATAGCATTGGGAAAGTTCCATGGAGTAATAGCTGCCACTACCCCCACAGGTTGTTTCAGTACAAAAATTCGATGATCTTCTTTTGAACTGGGAATAATATCTCCATAAATTCTGGGTGCTTCTTCTGAAAACCATTGCAGGAAAGCGGCCCCATATTTTATTTCTCCCAATGATTCCCTTATGGGCTTTCCCTGTTCACAGGTCAAAATCCTGGCCAGGTCCTGCTGGTGCTCTAAAATCAGATCTGCATATTTTCTCAGTAAGTTCGCCCGCTCACGAGAGGTGGTATGACTCCATTCTTTGAAAGCTTTTTGCGCCGCATCAATTGCCAATACCGTCTCCTTTCTGCCCAAATCCGGCACTTGAGCCAACACGGTCTGATCGTAAGGATTAAGCACATTGAAAGTATTATCTGACCCGATCCATTCACCACCTACATAGGCTTTAGTGCAAAAGAGATCTTTGTTATTCAATTCCATTGATTAGAGGTTTAGGGTTCTCAATGAAGTTAGTTCATCATTTGTCATTTCTCATTAGTAATTTCCAACTTTTAAACCCAAATGGATAAGAAGCAGCATCAAAAGAAGAAAGTAGCCTCCTTTAGGTATGTATTTCATGACATCATATGGCCCCGTAAATGGTTGTTACTCCTGGGTTTGTTTTTGATCATCATTAATCGTTTGGCAGGTTTGGTGCTCCCTGGGTCTACAAAATATCTGATCGACAACGTGATTACTGAGGGAAACATGGAACTGCTTTACCTCATTCTGCTAGCCGTGGGCACCGCAGTGACAGTTCAGGCACTAACTTCATTTTTCCTGACTAAGCTATTAAGCGTGGAAGCGCAACATTTGATTGCCGAATTGCGGGCTCGGGTACAACAACAGGTGATTCATTTGCCAGTAAAGTTCTTTGATAATCATAAGTCTGGCGAACTGGTATCCAGAATTATGACTGATGTCGAAGGTGTACGGAATTTGGTAGGTACTGGACTGGTACAACTATTTGGCGGCATACTTACTTCAATAGTAGCATTAATCATATTGCTTCGACTGAATGCCGAAATGACACTTTACGCCATCATTCCTATGATCGTTTTTGCATTCATCTCCTTAAAATCATTTGCGTATATACGTCCGATATTTCGCAAAAGAAATGTTATTCGGGCAGAAGTAACTGGAAGGCTCACCGAGTCATTAGGGGGTATCAGGGTGATCAAAGGCTTTCACGCAGAACCTCAGGAGGTTAATGTTTTCCACGAAGGCGTGATGCGATTATTTAACAATGTGAAAAAGACGCTCACCACCACCAGCCTGGTCACTAGTTCCGCCACCTTACTTTTGGGCATTGCCAGCATCACCATAA
>JANQPK010000132.1 GCA_028289505.1 Cyclobacteriaceae bacterium | reverse complement strand
ATTTATTATAAATTAGGCCAGCCATTTTTTAGTATTCGGGGAACCATTTCTTTATGCTGCTCACCAAACTTGAGATTAAGGGTTTTAAAAGTTTTGCTGATAAAGTCACCATAAATTTTGACGAGGGAATTACCGGAGTAGTCGGCCCAAACGGCTGTGGAAAATCGAACATTGTAGATGCCATAAGGTGGGTACTGGGTGAGCAGAAAATAAAAACACTGCGGTCCGAGAAAATGGAGAATGTGATTTTCAACGGAACCAACAAGCGGAAACCAACTCAGTTGGCTGAAGTTAGCCTGTCTTTCGACAATACCCGCAATCTACTTCCCACCGAGTATTCTCAAATCACCATCACCAGAAAATACTTTCGCTCCGGTGAAAGCGAGTACCAGCTCAATGGGGTGACCTGCCGATTAAAAGACATTACCAACTTATTCCTAGACACTGGTATAGGATCCGATAGCTACGCCATCATCGAACTCAAGATGGTGGATGATTTGCTGAACGATAAGGATAATAGTCGAAGAAACTTGTTTGAAGAAGCAGCTGGTGTCTCCAAATTCAAGATTCGCAAAAAACAAACACTGAAAAAACTAAAGGATGCTGACGCAGACCTGGAAAGAGTGGACGACTTGTTATTCGAGATTGAAAAGAATCTTAAATCACTGGAAAAACAAGCCAAGCAGGCGGAGCGATATTTTAAGCTGAAGCAGGAATACAAGGATCTCAGTATTGAGCTGGCCAAGAAATCTGCCGTAAAGTTCAGAGATCGGTTCAAATCTTTAACCGACCAAAACAATGCTGAAAATGACAAGAAAGTTGGCCTGAATACCAATCAAACCGAGCTGGATGCCTCCACCCAAAAATCAAAAGCTTTGTTGATTGAACTGGAGAAAAATCTAGCGGAAGCGCAAAGAAAGCTCAACCATCATGTTGCTGATATAAGAAAATTTGAGAGTGACAAACAAATCAAAAATGAACGACTACGCTACCTCAATGACAAAGGCGATTCTTTAAACGGTCAGATCGAATTGGACAAACAAAGTCGGGACCGGTCCGTGGTCAGCATCAAAGGATTGACCCAGGAGCAAGAACGTCTAAAGTTAGAGGTGACCCAAACAGAACAGCAGGTTCAGTCCCTACAAATTGCATACGAGGAGCAACGGAAAAATGCCAGTGCACTACAAGAGGCCATGCAGTATCTCACCTCATCCTATCGAACCAAAAAAGACCGGGTTCATGAGATTGAAAAAGAGTACAGAATAAAGGAAATACAGATACAGACTTTACAACAAGAACTGGACCAGGCCAGCAGTGATAGCTCTGAAAAAAGTGCCAGCCTGGACGCATTTGATGAAAAGATCAAGGAACTGGCCTCAGACATCCAAAAGAAAAATCAACAGCTCGATCATTTAAAAGCGGAAGATGAGCAGCTACTGCAGCGTATTGAGTCCAAAGAAAAAACCATTGAGGTAATTAAAGAGGAATTGGTGGAACGAAGCAGAGTACTGGATGCTCGCCAGAATGAATACAATCTCACTAAGTCTCTGGTTGACAATTTGGAGGGCTTCCCTGAAGCCATCAGGTTCCTGAAGAAAAAAGCAGACTGGGGTAAAAAAGCTCCGTTGTTATCTGATATCATCACCTGCAATGAAGAATACCGGATAACCATTGAAAACTACCTAGAGCCTTTTATGAATCATTATGTGGTGGAGAATGAGTCGCAGGCATTTCAAGCGGTGAATCTGTTAAATGAGGCAGCGAAAGGTAAAGCCAATTTCTTCATACTGGATAGCTTTAAGGAGTATCATCCTACTACCGGCAAAATATTCAATAATGCCACCAGTGCCACAGAAATTGTAGAGTATGAACACAAGTATCGCAACCTGGTCGGACATATACTCGACAACGTGTACGTTGTGGACGGCGACTACGCCAACATTCCTTCCGATAAAAGCTGCGTATTCATCACCAAAAACGGCAAGATCACCAAGAAAGCCCATACCCTATCCGGTGGCTCTGTGGGATTGTTTGAAGGGAAAAGAATTGGTCGTGCCAAAAACCTGGAAAAATTACAGAAGGAGATTAAGGCACTGGATAAGAAAATCTTCAAAATCAAACAAAGCCTGGAACTGGAGCAGAGAGAACTGGCACAACTCAAAACAGAAATTAAGCGACCGCACATTGAGTTTCTGCAAAACGAGATATACCGCATTAATGAGGAATATGTCTCATTCAGAACCAAAAAAGAGCAGTTTACCCAATTAATCCACAGCCATCATACCAAGAAGGAGGATATCACTGCCAAGATACAGGAGCTAAGTCAGGAATACTATCAATTAAAACCGCAAGCTGAGGCAGAATCTGCCCTGCTAGCAGACTTGGAAGAACAAATCCAGCAAAGCAACCAAAAATTATTGTTGGAGAATGAAGATCTCTCGGATAAGTCAAATGCCTATAACCAGGGCAATTTGCGTTTTCATCAACAACGGAATCAGCTGAGCAAAATTGATTCTGAGCTTTCTTTCAAACAAGCTGCTCAAGAACAAAGCGAGCAAAGATTGAGAGATAATCAGCTCCAATTAAAGGAAAACCAAAAAGAGATTGAAAAGCTTTTAACCAGCACCGAAAACGACGAGGGTGAATTGCTTGAAATGTATCAGCAGAAGGAAGCTTTTGAAACTGCCGTTGGAGATGCTGAAAAAGAGTATTACCACTGCCGGGGCGAAATCGACAGTCTGGAAGCCAGGATTCGAGAAGTGCAAAGAGCAAGGGAACAAAGCGATATGCTGCTAATGGAGTTGCAAAATAAACTCAATGAAACCAAGCTGGAGCTCAATGCAGTTAAGGAGAGACTTTCGGTAGAATTTGGAGTAGAGCTGGAGTCATTGATTGAAACGGCCACTGATGAGGAGTCGGATATAAGTGAAGATGAAGTCCGGGAAAAAGTAACCAAAATCCGGGATCGCCTGGAGCGTATGGGTCCTATCAATCCTATGGCTATGGAAGCTTATGACGAGATCAATCAACGCCATCAGTTTATTTCATCACAAAAAGAAGATTTGTTAAACGCTAAATCTTCACTGTTGACCACCATCGAGGAAATAGATACCGTGGCCAAGGATACCTTTTTGGGAGCTTTTAATAACATCAAAGCCAATTTTATTCATGTTTTCCGCTCCCTGTTTACCGAGGAAGACGATTGTGATCTAAAATTGCTGGACCCTGATAATCCTCTCGATTCCGGAATTGAGATTATAGCTAAACCCAAAGGGAAAAGGCCCCTAACCATCAACCAGTTATCAGGAGGGGAAAAAACCTTAACTGCCACCTCCCTTTTATTTGCCATTTATCTCCTGAAACCTGCTCCCTTCTGCATATTTGATGAAGTGGATGCTCCTCTGGATGATGCAAATATTGATAAGTTCAATAACATCATTAGAAAATTTTCCGAGGAGTCGCAGTTCATTATTGTGACCCACAATAAAAGAACCATGGCCAGTACTGATATTATTTATGGCATTACCATGATCGAACAGGGAATATCTAGGGTAGTTCCAGTAGATCTCAGAGAATTAGCCTGATGTTTAGACCTCAGGCATCAACATTTAACACAACCAAAATAGACTGTATATGGGTGCATTCAAAGAAGCACACGGAGGTTCACTAAAAGAATTGTATTTAGGAGAATCATCTGCGGAAAAGGAAAAGTTAATCGCCGCAGATTATCCATCGTGGGACCTTACCAATCGTCAGCTATGCGATATAGAGCTACTGCTCAACGGGGCTTTTTCACCATTGGAGGGGTTTTTGAATTCAACCGACTATAAAGGTGTGCTGGAAAACATGCGTTTGACCTCTGGTCTGCTATGGCCCATGCCTATCACGCTAGATGTGACCCGAGAGTTCGCCGACACCTTGGAAATTGGGGGCATGCTGGCCTTACGCGATCAGGAAGGGGTACTAGTGGCTACCATGGAGGTTGAGGAACTGTGGGAGCCCGACAAAGTTGCTGAAGCTGAAATGGTCTATGGAACTTCTATGGAAGAACATCCTGCAGTACACTACCTTATGCACAATACCAGTGATGTTTATGTGGGTGGAAAGCTTAGAGGTGTTGAACCTCCAACCCATTATGATTTTAAGCTACTGCGAGACTCACCCTCAGAGTTACGTGGAAGGTTTCGCAAGCTCGGGTGGCGTAAAGTAGTGGCTTTTCAAACTCGCAATCCCATGCATAGGGCACACCAGGAAATCACCTTCCGAGCTGCTACCATGCATGAGGCCAATCTGTTGATACAACCAGTTATTGGCATGACCAAGCCTGGAGATGTTGACCATTATACCAGAGTTCGATGCTACGAAAGAATTTTGGAACGATACCCCGAGCAAACCACTGCACTAAGTCTGTTAAACTTGGCCATGCGTATGGCCGGCCCCAGAGAAGCTGTTTGGCACGCACTTATCCGAAAAAACTATGGCTGTACACATTTTATAGTGGGACGAGATCACGCCGGACCAGGAAATAAACCTGATGGGACTCCTTTCTATGACCCGTATGAGGCACAAGATCTTTATCGAAAGCACCAGGAGGAAATGGACATCACCATGGTTCCCTTCCAAATGATGGTATATGTTGAGGACAGAGCGCAGTACATTCCAGTGGATGAGACTACCAAGGAGATGAAGGTTCTGAACATAAGTGGCACCGAGTTCAGAAGGAGGCTTAGAGAGGGATTGGAAATTCCAGAATGGTTCTCCTACAAGGAAATCATTGAAGAACTACGGACCATTTATCCACCCAAGCATCAGCAGGGGTTTACAGTTTTCTTCACCGGACTTTCAGGGTCCGGGAAATCAACCATTGCCAACGCCCTATTGGTAAAGATGTTGGAAAACGGTAAGCGCAGAGTTACCATTTTAGATGGAGATGTGGTACGCAAACACCTCTCCAGCGAACTTGGCTTTTCTAAAGAGCATCGAGATCTCAATATTCTTAGAATTGGATATGTGGCAGCCGAAATCACCAAGAATGGCGGGGTAGCCATTTGTGCCCCTATTGCCCCCTACTCCAAAACCAGAAAGGAGGTGAGGTCAATGATTGAAGATGTGGGTGGATTTGTGGAAGTCTATGTGAATACCCCACTTGAAGAGTGTGAAAAAAGGGATAGGAAAGGATTATACGCCATGGCTAGAGCGGGAAAAATCAAAGGATTTACTGGTATTGATGATCCTTATGAGGAACCTGAAAATCCGGAAATGATAATTGATACCCTAGAAATGTCTCCTGAATTGGCAGCACATCGATTGTTTGTGAAGCTGGAAAGCCTTGGATTTATCAAATAATTGGGGCAGGGATTAGTTGTAAATTAAGCCCTCATAATATAAATTTAATACAGGCTGCTCAAATGGGCAGCCTTTGTTCCCTCATGTTAATCCATAATTTGTTTAAGTATGAAAGTATTTGATGCCAAACACATTAAAAACATCGTGCTGCTTGGAGCAGCCAAGTCCGGTAAAACTACACTAGCAGAAACCATGTTGTTTGAGGCTGGTTTGATCAACAGGAGGGGAACAGTTGAGAATAAAAACACAGTATCAGACTACCATGAGGTTGAGCACGAAAGGGGTAATTCGGTATATGCCACTGCCATGCATACCGAATGGAGAGACTACAAAATTAATATAATTGATACACCCGGTTTAGATGACTTCATTGGAGAAATCATCTCATCAGTAAGAGTTGCAGATACCTGCGTGCTTCTGATTAATGCTCAGCATGGGATCGAAGTCGGTACCGAGTTAATTTGGAATTACGCAGACAGGTATCAAAAACCTGTTATCATGGCCATTAATCAACTTGATCACCAAAAGTCGAACTTTGATCTAACCCTGGAATCTATAAAAAATCGTTTTGGCAGTGCTGCAACCTTAATGCAGTATCCGGTAAACCAGGGAGATGGATTCGATAGTATCATTGATCTGTTAAAGATGACAATGTACAAGTTTCCAGCTGGTGGTGGCAAACCTGATAAACTACCTATTCCTGATGATCAAAAAGAAAAAGCAGAAGCCTTACACAACGAACTGGTCGAGAAAGCAGCTGAAAATGATGAGACCTTAATGGAGCTCTACTTTGATAAAGGCTCCTTAGATGAGGATGAAATGAGGCAGGGATTAAAAATTGGTATGATGAATCATGAAGTGTTCCCGATTTTCTGCATGTCGGCCAAACAGAACATGGGGAGTGGCCGTATGATGGGATTCATCGACAACGTGGCGCCAAGTTCAATCGAAATGAAGCCAGAGCCTTCGGATAATGGGGAATCTATGCCGCATGGAGCAAATGACCCTACCAGTCTTTTTGTGTTTAAATCACTGGTGGAGCCGAATCTGGGGAAGATGTCATTCTTTAAGGTCATATCGGGTTCAATACAGGTCGGTCAGGAACTAGTGAATCACCAAACCGGACAATCTGAAAGATTGAACCAATTATTCATAATGGATGGCAAAAACCGGAACCCGGTGGAGAGGCTGGTAGTTGGTGACATCGGTGCCACCTTAAAATTAAAGTCGACTGAAACCAATCATACCCTCAAAGATAAATCAGTCTCTAACTCCGTAAAACCGATTCAATTTCCCGGTCCTCGAATCAGGACCGCAATCGTGGCCAAGAACAAGCAAGACGATGAGAAACTCGGAGAGGTATTAAAGAAAATCCATCAGGAAGATCCCACGGTTGCAGTTGAATATTCTAGAGAATTAAAGCAGCTGATACTTTCATGTCAGGGTGAATTGCACCTGGCTATGGTCAGATGGGCACTGAAAAACACTTATGGGCTTGATGTGGACTTTGAGACCCCCAGGATACCTTACAGGGAAACTATTCGCAAAGCTGCTGATGCCTCCTATCGACACAAAAAGCAATCCGGTGGAGCTGGTCAATTTGGTGAGGTATATCTGAAGATTGAGCCCTATCAGGAAGGCATGGAAGAACCTACAGGTTTCAACATCAGAAACAAAGAAGAAACGGTTTTACCATGGGGTGGTAAATTGGTATTTTACAATTGCATTGTAGGTGGGGTTATTGATTTAAGGTTCCTACCCTCCATCCGTAAAGGAATCCTGGAAAAAATGGAAGAAGGTCCATTAACTGGCTCATACGTGCGCGATGTTAGAGTGATGGTCTACGATGGTAAGATGCACCCAGTTGACTCCAACGATATCTCCTTTAAAATTGCAGGGATGATGGCGTTTAAAGATGCCTTTACCAGAGCCGATCCTCAATTGTTAGAACCAATCTACGACCTGGAGGTGGTAGTACCAGAAGAGCTTATGGGAGAAGTAATGACGGATCTACAAGGAAGAAGGTCTATTATTCAGGGTATGGAAGCCAAAGGTGCTTATCAGGTAATCAAAGCCAAAACACCACTAGCTGAATTGGACCGGTACACTACTACCTTGCGTTCTATAACTCAGGGAAGAGCTAATTTCAGTACCTCATTTGCGGAATACGCGCCGGTACCCTATGACATCCAGCAAAAACTGATGGCGGATTACAGCCAACAAATAGAAGAGGTTCACGGGTAGCAAATCTGATTATCTGCCCTTGATCCCAGGATATAATTGCCAAACGGGATCGCTTTGAAAGTATTCCTTGGTTTCAATGTTCATGATGGTGAGCCGACCATTCCAGGCAGCACCAGTGTCCAGCATCCATACATTACAGGCTTTTACTGGAGCTCCATGTCCCCAGCGGGTGGTAGGCGTGTGACCTACATAGATCTCGTCGTATACGCTCAGTCGATGTTCATTACCCTCCTGTTTCTGTCTCATGGCCAATCGGCATAAACTTCTATCCCATAAGAAAATATCCGGCCCCTGGTATTTGAGCTCCATATCGGTTAGGATTCCGGCGTGTACGAAGAGCCTGTTTTCACTAACATAATACTGGTAGGCCGAGCCCAGAAGTTTTTGGTGATTAAATGGCATCCCCTGTGGATATCCATCAACCGTGGCTTGCCCCCCTTGCTGTAACCACATATCCGGAACATCACCATGCCTTGCCCACTCCAGGCCCCAATGATCGTGGTTGCCCAGAACGTAAATCAATTTTTTAATTTTCAGCAATTCATCAAAACACTGCGCTGTCTCTGGCCAACCGTCACATACATCGCCCAAAGCGATTAGAGTATCCTGATCATATTTAAATTCGGCTAAGGCGAGACACTGTACCAATGCAGTGTACCCACCGTGTATGTCACCGATTACAAAAGTTCTGGCTGCTGACAACTAAACTTCTTCTTTTAATTTCCTACGCAGAATCTTCCCTACATTGGTTTTAGGTAGCTCGTTTCGAAACTCCACCTCTTTTGGGCATTTATACCCAGTAAGATTCTCTCTACAGAACGCTCGTATCTCCTCCTCAGTTAACGAGGAATCTTTCTTTACAATAAAAAGCTTTACTGCTTCGGTCGACCTTTCGTCAGGAATGCCCACCGCGGCCACCTCTAATACTTTGGCGTGTGGGGCTACCACATCCTCAATTTCATTGGGATAGACGTTAAAACCAGACACCAGGATCATATCCTTTTTACGGTCTACAATAGCAAAAAAACCATCCTCGCTGGCCACCGCCATGTCACCAGTTTTCAGCCAATCTCCGTGCATGGTCTTGTCAGTTTCCGCTGGACGTTGCCAATATCCCGCCATCACCTGTGGACCTCTGGCATAAAGTTCTCCTACCTCCCCTATCGGAACCTGATTTCCATTATCATCAAATATTGCCACTTCGGTACTGGGAAGAGGCAACCCAATTGAGCCCAACTTCTCTGTGCCCAATGGATTACAAGTCAGCACCGGCGATGCCTCCGTAAGCCCATAACCTTCAGTCAAAGTGACGCCTGTTGCTTCCTGCCATTCTAATGCCACCGACTTTTGTACTGCCATACCACCTCCAATGGACATTCTCAAAGCGCTAAAGTCCAGATCCCTGAAGGCAGGTTGGTTGACCAGGGCATTAAACAAGGTATTAACCCCTGTCAGAACTGAAAATTTATGCTTGCTCATATCCTTTATGAACGCAGGCAGATCCCGTGGGTTGGTAATTAATACGTTGCGCGCACCAATTTTCAACATGGCAAAACAGTTTACTGTTAGTGCGAAAATGTGATACAATGGCAGCGCGGTAATTATGGTCTCTTTCTGATCTTTTAAGTCACCCGCCATCCAGGCACAAATCTGTTCCATATTAGCAATGACATTGCGGTGGGTTAACATTGCACCTTTAGATACCCCAGTAGTTCCCCCGGTGTACTGCAAGAAAGCCACCTCACCACTTTCAATATTAGGTCTAGAGTAGCTTGAGCCAGAATCTAAAGTTTGATTAAATCGAATAGCGCCATCAATCTTGTAGTGCGGCACCATTTTCTTTACATACCTGACTACAAAGTTTACTACTTTGCCCTTTAGACCTCCCAAAAGGTCTCCTATCTCAGTTGTGATCACCGTCTTTATATCGGTATCGGCAATTATGGTTTCTAGGTTGTGCGCAAAGTTTGCCAGGATAACAATGGCATGGGCACCGGAGTCAGCTAATTGATGCTTCATCTCCCTAGCGGTGTACAATGGATTGGTATTTACTACTATACACCCCGCTCTTAAAGCGCCAAACATGGCTATCGGATATTGCAACAGGTTGGGCATCTGAATGGCTACACGGTCACCTTTTTTGAGATTGGCCTGGTTTTGCAAAAATGCCGCAAACTGACTCGACAATTGATCCAATTCCTGAAATGTAATGGTCTTACCCATGTTCTCAAAAGCCGGTGCCTGACCGAACTTCTTAACACTTTCCTCAAATAGATCTAGTACCGATTCATAGCGCCCGGGATCAATCTCATGGGAAACTCCTTTAGTATAATTCTTTAACCAGATAAAATCCTTCATGATCACAAAATGGAGGTAACTGTAGTCTTAGTGGGCAGAAAATAAAGCAAAAAACCAAGATATCCTAATGGGCTTTAACGCAAAAAAGGTTCGTCATATTGACGAACCTTTTTCACAAACAACATTAACCCAAAATTAGCTGTAGGAGAAGGATTCGAACCTCCACGAAGTGGTTAGCCATAGCACAGA
>JANQPK010000107.1 GCA_028289505.1 Cyclobacteriaceae bacterium | reverse complement strand
CGGAGAAGTGATTCTCTTTGAATTGATTCATAATATTGTTTACGGCATTCAACTGTACTTTTAGGGCTTCAATATTCTCGTTGGGTATGGCTTTCAACCTACCAACTTCTTGTTCCAACTGCAGTTCCAGTTCTTTTAATTCGGTAATGTCTTCGCTAGAGGAAATAATTTTGACCGGTTGGCCATTGGAGTCACGCTCCAGGACTCTGTGATTAGAGCGCACCCAAATCATTTTATCATTCCTGTCCCGTACCCGATAGATACCTTCCACCATAATGTCCTGCTCGGAGTACAACAACTTGTTGAGGTTATTTTCCAACATCTGCGAATCCTGGTCATACATCAAATCCTTGTAGAAATCATGACTAAACTCTTGAAGTTCTTCAAAACTGTAACCAAGTACCTTTTCTGCCAACCCACTGGAGTACACCTGCATTTGCTTAACCAGGTCGTAAACACCGAACTGAACCGGTGAGATGTCAACGATGGCATTCCAAATCTTAGGAGTTATTGCAGTCATATTCAATCACTTCGATAGTTGCATAATGTTTCCTCATAAAACGTTTTATTATGGCAGGAGGTTGATGAATATGAGGAAAAATAACTTTTAGCATAATTTAGGGTATTATTACTTATATTAATCATTCCGAATCCAATGGCATTAACTAACAAAAAGAGTCAATATCACCCACGGCTGTTAATTATAACGATGGCCATCATACTCTCGTTTTGCCATGTAAATTGTTTGGCTCAGGAGAGGGTGAAACCGTCAAAGGCCTACCGGGCTGGTGATACCATCCAATCTCCACTTTACGGTATCCGATTAATACTTCCAGAACACTGGAATGGGTTCTTGAGCCGGGGTACCGAGGTGTTTAGTCTGAACGCAGACACTACCATGGAAACCACTTTAATGATTTTTCCATCGGAGGAGGATCTAAAAAATATCGAAACCCGTTGGAACCGAAAGATAGAGTTGTCCCCTGGAGTTGAAATACTGCCTGTGGAACCCCCAAAAATTGACAAAGGCAAGCTACAAACTGAGTTCTCGTTTTCTGGTAACGAGAATCGTATGGGTTACTCCATGGCGCAGTGCGGCGATTATGGTTTTTGTTATACCGCATTCCTGATCACCAATAAAGCAAAAGGCGCCTACTATGCGAATACCATGGAGCAACTTTCACAATATATTACCTTCTTTGAACCTACTTTAACCGATTTTTACGGCGATTATCAATGGGCCAATGAGCTTGGTAATAAGTACATGGTTACTTACGAGAGTGCAGGTTACTCGACTCGACAAAACCATCTATGGCTATGTAAAGATGGTACCTTCGAAGCACAAATAAAGAGAAAAGGGGGATTTAAGGGTACCACCGGTGATTATAAAGGGAAACAGAAGGGTACTTATAAAATAAAGGGAGTTGGATCGACTGGAAGTATACTGCTAAACTTCAATAAGCTATCTCCCCTGGAGTTACCACTTGAAATAAAGGAAGAAGTGATTTATATGAACGGCCTTCGTTATTCCGTTTCTAACAACATCAAATGTAGATAACACCTTGGCCAGAATAACAGTCGAGTTTCATGGAACCCGAGGGTCAATACCAGTATGCCATCCCAAATTTCAACAGTTTGGAGGTAATACCACTTGCATCTCAATTTTTAATCACGAAACCAATAGAATAGGTATTCTTGATGCAGGTACTGGAATCAGATCGCTTGGAAAGCGAATTAAATCTGAACTTCCTGATCAAAAAAACCTATTCATTACTTTCACCCATTTTCATTGGGACCACATACAGGGGCTGCCTTTTTTTGACCCGGCTTACGATCCGGAAATGGAAATTAATATCATGGTACTGGGTGTAAAGCATGAATTCACTGACCTTCAGGAAATATTTAAAGCTCAAATGCAGGAGCAGTATTTTCCAGTAGCCCTGAACAACATGGGGTGTCAGTTTAATTTTTTAAAGTACAATGACACCAGTGCCTCCTTCCGTAAAACGGGTATACGATCCATCAAGCAGCGCCATCCAGGCGGTTCTTATGGTTATCGTCTAGAAACAGAGCACCAGACCATCGTTATATGTACTGACATCGAGCATGGTAAGAGTGTTGATCCAGCTATAATTTCCTTCGGTGAAGGAGCCGATTTATTAGTACACGATGCTCAGTATACCAGCGAGGAATTGGAGCACCATCGCGGCTGGGGACATAGTAGTTTTGATCAAGCCATTGAAGTAGCGGAAAAAGCTGGTGTTGGTCAGTTAATAATGACCCATCATGATCCGGACCATGACGATGAGTTTCTCGCTAAAATAGAGAAAAAGTGTCAAGATCGACTCTCTAACTGCGCACTTGCTAGGGAAGGTATGCAAATACACCTTTAGCAGCTTCATTCAAATTATCGCATTTTTACGAATTTTGATCAGGTTATTTTGGAACCAGAAACTACCTTAAGTAATTTTCAAAATTGAAAAATACTACTTCCAAGCGCCCACCTCTTAAGAGGCTCAAGTACACCTTAATCTATTTTTTCGCGTTGAGCCTGATCAAGATTGCAAATCTTTTACCCAGATCATGGGTGCTTCGGTTTACCGGTGCTCTAGGCCGCCTGTCCTATGCCATTTTCAAAGAGGCACGGGAAATAACCACCAATAATCTTACTCAGGTATTTGGCGATCAAAAAACAGATAGAGAAATCACTACCCTTGCCAAATACGTTTTCAGGATGATTGGTAAGAATGCTGGAGATATAATTAGGGCTTTGCCAATCGACAATCTGGAGCGCTTAACAAGATTTGTAAGAATCGAAGGTGAAGAATATCTAAAGGCTGCGGTAGCAAAGAAAAGAGGTGTTCTATTGGTGACCGGACATCTAGGGGCATTCGAGCTGATAGGATCATATCTGGGGTTGGCTGGATATCAGCCTATGGCAATCGGAACAGCACTGAAGGATGAAAAGTTAAATAATCTGTTGTTACACAACCGCACCTCAAGAGGAATCGAGGCAATCCAAAGAGGTAAAGAAACCTTTAAACTAGTTAAAGCGCTTAAATCAGGTAGAATAGTAATTATACTTATTGATCAAGATACCAGGGTTAAAAGCAGGTTCGTTGATTTTCTGGGTAAACCAGCAGCCACTCCTATAGGTGGTGCACTATTGGCGCAAAAGACTGGCGCTTCGGTAGTCCCAATGTACATAAGTATGCAACCCGACTTGAGTCAGTTAATAAAGGTCCAACCGGAAGTTGAAATTGATCGGACAGGTCATGAAGAGCAGGACCTCATTCGGAATATACAAAGGATGTCGGATACCACCGAAGCAGCTATCTTAGAAAACCCGGAACAGTGGGTATGGATGCATGAACGCTGGAAAACCAAGCCTGGGGAGGAACTGCGATAATTTCTAGCGGTGTAGAATCACTTTCATCACTTTATTTATCCCATTCAAGTCAATGCTTAAATAATAAATGCCGTTTGGAACTCCCTGGTCAAATGCTAGCTCTGCCCTGGATGCTTCTTTCTTCAGTACAAAACTGACCTCCTGTCCTAAGCTATTGGATAGCTGTACACTAATATTATTAAATCTGGGGTCGTGCAGGATGTCTAAAGTTCCGCTGGAGGGGTTTGGAAAAACCACCAATTCAAAATCCGGGTTATAGTCCACCCTAATTATCTCGGAATAGCTGAACTGTCCATCAAAATCGGTTTGCTTCAAGCGATAGAAGTTACTGCCCCACAACGGATTTCGGTCCTTAAACTTATAATGAAGGAGTTCACTGCTATTCCCAGCACCTTGGATGGTGGCGATTGCATCAAAGTCCTTAGCGTTGGCGCTTCTTTCAATAGTAAAAAAATCATTGTTGGTTTCACTGGCGGTAGACCATTCGATCTCAACGTAGTTTTGCCTGGGAGTCCCATTAAAACTCAAGAGTTCGATAGGTAATATGGTGTTTTGTGTTTTTATGATAATGGTGTCAGATACATATGGACTCACCGATGCACATCCCAGCACATCGGGTATGATAGTTACCGAGATCTGATCACCGTCAGCCAGACCCAGATTGGTATAGGTGGAGCTGTTACTGCCTACATCGGCACCGTTAAGTTTCCATTGGTAAGTTGGACTAGATCCGGCACTAGTTACGGAGGCATCAAACACTCCATCGGTATCATATATAATAGTCACATCTTGTAAAGTACCACCCAATGAATTAAACGAAACGTCAGCAATTTGGGGAAAACTAGCGGTAAGCAGACTAGTGTAAAGCAGGGTGCTATTTCTGTAGTATTCTATTATGCCGTTTACAAAGGCAATCTTTATGGTATCACCATTTTGATAGGATCCAAAGTCACCCCTGTTGGTACCGGATTCTACCACTCTCAGTGTTCCATCATCCCTTAAGTAAACAGCAAAATCAATACTGTTTT
This sequence comes from Cyclobacteriaceae bacterium, assembly GCA_028289505.1. Classification (GTDB taxonomy): domain Bacteria; phylum Bacteroidota; class Bacteroidia; order Cytophagales; family Cyclobacteriaceae; genus SZUA-3. The sequence continues at coordinate 449 of JANQPK010000107.1, read as the reverse complement.
GACCTACCCCCGAATTACTATTACTAGTGCCAAAGTATCGATTGGTATTGATCTCATCTACTACCGTATAAATTAGGCTGTTGGCATTGAGTTGGTTCAACGAGGCAGCTCCGGCATTCCAGCTACCTCCGTTTTGAATTTTTTCCAGGTCGTTTCTGTTATTACCCAGGTTAACCATATCGGTCCACACCACCGGTATACAGGCAAATAATACCCCTGCCACGCTTGGTTGACTCTCTAAATAGTAATCGCCAAAATCAAACACGTCTTTTTGGAAAATGGCTACTGGTGCGGAGGTATAGACCGAAGTACCACAACCGTTGAGGTCGGGCGTTACTGTTACTCTCAGGGTATCGCCATCAACTAAACTGGTGTTGGTGTAGGAGCTGTTATTGGTACCCACATTGGCACCATTCAACATCCATTGGTAGGTGGGAGAGGTTCCAGAA
>JANQPK010000104.1 GCA_028289505.1 Cyclobacteriaceae bacterium | reverse complement strand
GGTCAGGGCACGCTACCCGGGGGTGATCAGGCAAATACTGACCCATCATTGCTACACCATGTTGTTTTTGGCAGGAAAGCCAGAATCAGTATCCTGTATGAGATTTAGTACTTCAATCCAAGTGCCGCAGGAGAACCTAGCTATGGCCAACATTCGCATGAAAAATGGTGGGTTGAGCCATCTCTGTGCCTCCTTTGCTAATGATGACCACTCAGCTGATCCCTGGACTTGTTTGATCAAAGTAATGGGTACGGCAGGAAGTACCCGTTATAGTTACCGTGACTGGGTTATCTACCAAAGCAATGGCCCCCATTCACAAACGTATTTTTCCTACCCAGAAACCATTACCAATACCGTTAAATTTTTTGTGGAACAAGTAGTGGGCCGAAACCAACCACCGTTGTCATCATTGGAAGATGCATTAATTTGTCAGCAAATAATAGAGGCCTGTGAGCAATCAGCCATGGAAGGAAAACATATTTCGCTAAACATTAACTAATGAAAACCTTTCAATACCGAGGGAAAGTAGTAACAATGCTCATGTTGGTAGCATTGGTTATCACCAATTGCCGCCAAGATTTGCCACAAGATCTGAATCACCTTATCTGGTATGAATATCCGGGTGAGCATTGGAATAGCCAGGGCATGCACCTGGGAAACGGTTACTTTGGGGCTACTTTCCTGGGAGGCGTGAACCAGGAAGTTATCTCTATTACCGATGCCAGTATGTGGACCGGTGGTCCTGCTAATGGAGATTGGGAAAAAGCCGGAGTCAACCCAATGGCTTTGAATGCTTTGCCTCAAATCCGAGAAGCGGTGGTAAATGGGGAGGCTGCGCTAGCTGACAGCCTTACCAATGAACACTTTCTCGGTGATTCTGAGCTTTATGGGTATTTTACTAGTATTGGGGACCTGCTTATTACGTTTTCTGATCATGGAGATAATTACACTGCCTATTCGAGAGCTTTAGACTTGCAACAGTCTACTGGTCAGGTCAAGTACCAGATAGAAGGAATCGAATATGTCCGGGACTACTTTTGTTCATTTCCCGATAAGGTCCTGGTTCTGCAGTATACCTCAAATGGTCCGGATGCCATCAACCTTAAATTAGCAGCCCGAGTGGTACAGGACTCCTCCTCCATCCAAATTGAAGGCAACACTTTTCAAGTGAGGGGATTTATCAATGGCAATAATCGGCCTTTCAATGTTATGATCAGGGTAAAAAACCAGGGAGGGACAGTAGAAAATGACCAACAGGTTCTCAAGGTAAGTAATGCCGATACCGTGACCCTATATGTGACCATGTCTACTAATTACAAAATGGAATATCCACATTATACCGGCCAGGATCCTGAGGTGACCAACAGCAGTGTACTAACCGCAGCGCTAGCAAAAGATTATCAGCAGTTAAAACAGGCTCATATACAGGACTACAGGAATTTGTATGACCGGGTGAAATTAGATCTTGAGCATGACCGGGAATTGGCAGCTATGCCTACTGACCAACGGTTCGAAAGATTGAAAGCTGGGAAGCAAGATACTGGGTATAAGATTCTGGCTTTTAACTTAGGAAGATATATGGTGATAAGCGCTTCCAGACCCGGCACCCTACCAGCCAATCTTCAAGGGGTTTGGAACGTGTTTAAGTTTGCACCCTGGGCGGGTAATTATCAAAGTAATATCAATTTGCAGGAGATTTATTGGTCATGCGGGCCTTTGAATTTGCCGGAGTGTCAGCAGTCTTATATTGACTGGATCGAGAATCTGGCCATTTCTGGGCGAGAAATAGCCAAAAGGGTCTATGGTACTAATGGTTGGATCAGCCATACCATTGGAAATATTTGGGGGCATGCTGCTCCTACTGGCGCCCTGATTTGGGGTATGTACTCCATGGGCTCGGCTTGGCACTGCCAGCACGTATGGGATCAATTTGCCTTTAACCAGGATACGGATTACTTGGAGCATCAGGCATACCCCCTACTCAAAGATGCATCTGTGTTCTGGTTAGAGAACCTGATTCCATTCGAGGGGTACTATATTACCAGTCCCACGGTTTCTGCTGAGCATGGAGCCTTGCTCACTGATAATGGTCTCAATCCTGCCTATCACGACCTCGAAAGCGATCAGTATCGATACAGTCTACCAGGAGTCTACCAAGATATGGAGATGATATGGGATTTGTTTACCAATACCGCACAAGCCGCGTATTTATTAGGAGATGACCAGTTTGGAGACACCCTGCTGCAAGTGCGAGAAACGCTGCTTCCGCTGAAAATTGGAAAACACGGGCAGCTACAAGAATGGTTTTATGATATCGATCATCCACAGGGACGTCACCGGCATATAGCACATTTATATGCGGTGGCCCCTGGACGACAGATACACCCTACAATCACTCCTAATCTGGCCGCAGCGGCAGCAACTTCCTTAAATATGAGGGGCGATGGCAGGTTTATGGATCAAGAATTGGCCGCTGGGGGAAATTGGGCAAGGGCTCATCGTATGTGGGCTTGGACCCGGTTACTCGATGGTAACCGAGCCAATAAGATCATGAGTGAAATGCTTACCGAACAGGGGTTTGAAAATGTCCTAACTTATCAACATGCACCCTATGGGGGAGAGCCTGAAATGTATCGAGAATCAGATGAAATGTTTTGTCATTTCCAGTTGGATGGCTCAGCAGCACTATCAGGATGCATCGCAGAAATGATTGTGCAGAGCCATTTGGATGAAATTCATTTACTCCCGGCATTGCCGGATGAATTCAGCACCGGCCAACTTGAAGGAGTGAGAGCACGAGGCGGTTACACATTGGATATTCAGTGGAGAGATGGAAAGTTAATCCAAGCAAAGATATGGATCGACGACTTTCCACTACCAAAGGTAAGATTGGAAAACCAATTGATAGACATTGAAAAGGACCAACGAATACAAATTATTACTTCCTAAAGGATGCCAGATCTAACCCATGGAGTGGCAGACTTCAATCCAGATTTCCACCAATATTCTTTACCTGGAACTGCATGGAAGTGGAGGGGGTAAAAATGATGACCCCAGAGAAATGTTGTTTAGAGGCCTTTACCACCTGAAATTAAAGGGGGTCTTGATCAGCAATAATTGGTTCTTCCTCAATTGAGGTCGGAACAAGCAGGTTCAATAATCGTGAATGCTGCTGTGCCCCAAATACATCCCGATCACCAGACCCACCGGATAGACCTGGCCTTTGTAGTGTAAATTTAATGGCCCAAACCGGTTCGAATTTATAGCAGTTAATAACAAAAGACTGCTTGACTCTAAACAGCTGAGCTAAATGTGTTCTGCTGAATAAACCAGATTCACTTGCTTCCAAGAACCAACGCTTTGATTTGAAAATGATATCAAAAGTGATCTGGTTGATACCTGAGTTTTTACTCCTGATTACGCTGGCCAGCTGGGTCAAGGGTCGTAAGCAACTGGATGTGAGCACCGGTTTGATGCTATTACTGGCCATTTCGTTTGGCACAGCACCAATTTCATCTGAATCCAGATTCGATATAAACTCATATTCGGGCTTGGATACTGATAATTGTTGCCAACCCTGTTCAGTCAGGGTTTCAAGCTTGATCTCAAAGAGTTCATTTATTAGCGATGGGTCGGTCACCAGGTGATGTACTGACCATTCATAAGCCACTCCAGTTGGAATACACTCTATGAACAGTTTGTTGGATTCAATATCATCGGCAATGGACTGTTTCAGTTGTTGATGGCTTCGCATTGCTTTTTTGAGATCCGATTCCACGCTCACCAACATAGCCATGGGATTTTCCTGATTGGCTATTATAAAATCAATGCCACAACTGGACTCCAAATCAGGGTGTTCGTTTCTCAAAATCAGCAGTACGCTTTGCTTAATTTCTTCCCAGCTTTCTTGAAAAAAGGGATCTCGGGTGCCAGCAACAAAGAAATACTGGTATCGGTTATTGTTTTTTCCTATATAGATGTCGCTGGGAGAGAAAG
>JANQPK010000342.1 GCA_028289505.1 Cyclobacteriaceae bacterium | reverse complement strand
AGATTCCAATCAATAATGGAAGCCAACGGTGGTTGTCTGGGTAAGCCCTCAAACCTGGATCCTTCCTTGGTGCACTATGCCAAGTTCGTGCATGCTTGCCGGTCTTTGCTGGCAAAATTTTACAACCGCCATATTCCCTTGGAAACACCTTTCATCTTTTCCATGAAAGATCCTGATACCGGGCTTGATGTGCACTACAAAATGACCATCAATGCGGATTTCGTTGATATCAATCTCACTGGTGAATTGAAGGATCTCAGTGAAGCAGATATCGACTACATGCTGGACAACATTGTTGACGTAGAATTATGGCAGAAAAATCTGCCACCGGAGATTTTTGAAATTAACGGATTTGTGGTTTGCACGCTGGTCAACGTTACCCACAATGAGGTACTGTCTCAGCTGAAGAATAACCTGCTGGAGAGTAACGCGCTTTTGTCGGAAGAGCTATTCCAAAAAATACGCCACAACGTAAGAAGTTTGTTTAAAGTACCAGACCTTAAGGTTGGGATTGGAGTTTACGACGAAACACATGGGGTAAGGAACTTTGGTCATTGGAGTTGGCGTGACCTAGTTTGCAAGAGTGGAATAAAAAACATAGGCCAGGAATTTGAAGGTTCTATTTATCAAAAAGTTCTGACCACCGAGTCGGTGGTGGTTGAGAACATGGATAAGCTTGAAGCACCTACGGGTATTGAAGTTGCCATTAAGGAATCGAACGTAAGAAGTCTGATCGTTGCTCCTCTAAAGTACAACCACACGGTTATCGGTTACCTTGAACTTGGATCTGGTCAATCCAAAGCGCTCAATTCCATTATTATGACCAGAGTGAAGGACATTTTACCTTTATTTTCAGTAGCTATCCAAAGAAGCGTCGAAGAGAGAGCAAACCGTATCGATGCAGTTATTATGGAGAAGTTTACCGCCATACACAGTAGTGTGGCCTGGCGCTTTCAAGAAGCTGCGGAAAACTTTATGAAGGCTAAGGAAAGTGGATATGCGGAGACTGAAATGGAGCCCATAGTGTTTGATCAGGTATTTCCATTGTACGGTATGGCGGATATCAGGGATTCCTCGGTACATCGCAATCTAGCAATTCAGGCAGACCTCATATCGCAGCTGAAATTGGCTCAGAAAGTAGTATTGAAGGCTGAGGAGCTAAGGGATTTTCCTGTTCTGAGTGAGATCAACTTCAGGATCGAAAAACTGATCACTTCCATCAGCAAGGGTTTGAAATCCCAGGATGAAACCAGGGTATTCAAGATTTTGAACAAAGAGGTAGAACCGCTCTTCGATTATCTAATTAGTGAGTTTCCCGAGCTAAACAAAGATGTAGATAAATATAAGTTTGCACTGGATCCCAACTTAGGAGTGGTCTACAAGCGCAGAAAATTGTACGAACAAAGCGTCACCAAAATAAACACCACTTTAAGTGAATTCTTGGATCAAAAACAAGAAGAGGCTCAGGTGATGTACCCTCATTATTTCGAAAAATATAAGACCGACGGTATAGATTATAACATTTACATTGGCCGATCTTTGTTAAAGAAAGGGGTATTTAATGAAATGTGCTTATCCAATATCCGATTGTGGCAACTGATCATGATGACCGAGATGACACGCTTGGCGGCAAAATTGGAACCTGAATTGCCCATTTCCCTGAGTACCGCACAGTTGATCCTAGTTCATGACGAACCGATGTCAATTAGATTCAGAGTGGACGAAAAAAAGTTTGACGTAGATGGTGCTTACAATATACGTTATGAGATCATTAAAAAACGTATCGATAAGGCGCTCATCAAAGGTACCAAAGAAAGAGCCACGCAACCTGGCACGGTCACAGTAGTATACACCAATTCAGAAATTGAAGCGGAATATCAGAAATATATCGAATTCTTGTCTCACAGAAAACTTATAAGTTCTGACGTTAAAAAGCTCACTCTGGAGGATACACAAGGCGTTACCGGACTCAAGGCACTACGCATAAGTGTAAAACTAGACCAACCGGAAGCGGTACCAGCTTCAGAGATTGAGGAAATCATTTCAAGTCTGCGGTAATACTACCTCACCCTAATCTGTTGTCCCAGCATCAGATCGTTAGAAGAGGTTTGGTTGAGCTCCTCCAACGTCTGCACTGTGGTATGGTACATTTGAGCCAGTCTGAATAAATTTTCCCCCTTCGCAACCGTATGAATCTGGTCCTTATCATTATCAGGTTTGGATTGGCCCGGAAAGTAAAGTACTGATCTCAGTTGATCTGCCTCTAAATCAGCTGGCAAACGAATAGGTTGGTATGCCCTGGGCTTTTTACCTATCTGTCCGTTCCATCGGATAATATCACTTTCTTGTAAACCTGTGGCCATGGCGATCATGCTTAAAGTTACATTGGGCTTCACCAGATAGGTGCGAAAACCAGATTGGTAAGGAAGCCCGCTTATTTTTAACTCCACTCGTCGATTCATCTGTCGGCCGCTAGCTGTTTGGTTGTCAAATGCAGGTCGTTCTTCTCCCAAACTCTTGGTGGTTATTTGGATCAGGTCAGTTTCTGCCCTGAATATTTGAGCTGCTGATTGGCTTCTCCTTTCAGCCAGTTTTTGATTATATGATTTACTACCGGTATTATCCGTATGTCCCTCAATCACCACAGTCACGGGTTTACCTGCTTGCTTTAGGTATTCTTGTAATTCGGTTAAGGTCTTTCTGGCTTCAGCACGCAATGTATGCTGATCGAAGTCGAAGTATATTTCAGTGCTACCGCTAATGGGTAGGAGCTCTTGCTCTGATTCTCCACTGGTATCAACGATTTGCTTAGACGGCGATTGCTGTTCTAACTCCTGATTAATAGCAATTCTTTGGCTAGACTGCAGTTCCAGATTCAAATTCTTATTACCCATCATGCGATCGATGCGATCCCTTTCCAGATGATCCAAACCCATGACAAATTCGCTGATCTCAGGTGAGTCAAGATTCCATCCATGAGCAATTAGCTGGTCTACCATCTGCTGCTCCTTTTGCGGAAGCTCTAAATAGTACCACTGGTCGGTAGCTTGCTGATATGCCAAGAATTCCTTCTCTGAAAGGTCCTGTTGTCTATTATTGGTTTGGTCATCCACCATAGTGGTCAATCGCTCCAGGCGTAATAACTGACCTGGGCTTAAGGAGTTGAAGTAGTAGCTTTCCTTAGGAGTTAGAAATGGTAAATCCTGAAGCTGCGTGTAGTACTCCTCCACAATTTTTGCTTCCATTGCCGGGTCGGGTGCGTTCTCCTGCTCCTCCAAGTATTGCTGCAACTGTTGCTGCAACACTTGAGTTTCCAATTCCCTTTGACTCAGTACTCCCAGGTGCCGTTCCAACATACCTTGCTGTACCGCAAGCTCTTGCTTGGTGAAAGCCAAGGCGGACAGGTTCGATTCCGCAATTTGTGTTTTTAGCTGATATTCTATAGCCGTTTTAACCTCCATAGCCTTTTGGCGGTCTCCTGTTTCTTGGTAAGCAGACGGATTAAAGGGGTCCTCGAGGAGACCAACATCGGAAAGTACCACAGTATACTGCGATTGATTGACATTTGCCTGCTTTACAGCTTGGCGAAGTGCTGACTGATGGATGTCATCACGACGCTCAGGATCAAGACTATGGTAAAAGAGCTTATGAGAGGCTCCGAGCGCTTCAATAGTGGTGGTATAGGCTGACGCTCTCGATTCTAGGTTGGGTTTATCTTCCAAGACTGCTGAGCTAACCCCACTTTGATTCTGTTGATACTTTTGCTGACCCAGCTGTGTCCGATAATTCAATGTATTGGCCAATGACATTAGGGATCGAAGCTGTACTTTACTTTCAATTCTATCTTTATTCCGTGGATCTGAGGTATATACTCTTTCTTGTCTGCTCAATTTGGACAAAGCCATTCTTCTTCCTTCTACTCTCACGTTCAAAATTCGGTCAATAATCGCTTTCTCGACCTCGTCAATGTTTTGATAGTACTCCCAGTCAAGTTTTTGCTGAGGGGACATTTGGCTGGTGGCAGCTAGCCCCTCAAGCTCCATAGCCTTTTTTAAGGCTAATCGCTCGATGATGGCTTTGGTACCGATGTCCAGTTTGTGATAGTACTTAACGTCGTCTTTTGATAAGGAGGAAAGATCCGGAATCCCCTCACTGGCCTGTTTTGCTAACAGGATCCTGTCTAACCTAGCCCTCTCATCTCCTGAAAGATTATCGTAGTAGAACTGATCCTCATCACGGGAAGCAAACAGGTTACTGGCATCACGGTCTCGAATTCGGGATCGCAGGTGTGATCCTTCTGCAGTTTCCTCTAGAAACTGTGCCAGATCTTGATTTTCAACCGGAAAGTTAAAAGCATATATGTCAAATTTTCCTTTACCCCCCGGACGGTTCGATGACAAATAGCCCAATCCTTGTCCCAAAGAAAAAAAGCTGTCGTCATAACCCGAGTTAAAAGGAGTTCCCAGATTTTGAATGGTACTATTAGTACTGGCATAGTTTTCAGCCATGAAGATGTCTACGCTGCCAATACCAGCATGGCCATCCGAGCTAAAAAAGAGTAAATTATTGCCGTAACAGTAAGGTGAAGCCTCGTTGAACGGCGTATTGACAGCACCCGGTAAGGGGCTCGGTGACTGCCAGTTCTCTTCACCCTCAAGCACACTATACCAAAGGTCATTCCCACCAGGACCTCCGGGTCTGTTGGATATAAATATCAAGGTATCTCCACCTGTGGATAATGCAGGATGCTTGTTATCATAACCTGGAGCATTTACATTTTCATTGAGCAGAGTTGGACTTCTCCAGGATCCATTTTCCCGGTAGATGACATAAAGCTTGCAGAAAGCGTTTCCCTCGTAGCAACTGGTAAAATAGTACTTGTCACCGGTTGCATTGTACGTTCCTACGCCATCACTGAATTTGGTATTGGTACGATCGAAGTGATCGGAGCTCTGATCAGGTACCCATGCGTCATTACCTTGATTTTTAAAGCGCAGGTTGTCCGTAAAGTAATCACCAAATCGGTTATCGACCAGACTGCCCTTAACACCTTTTCTGCC
>JANQPK010000427.1 GCA_028289505.1 Cyclobacteriaceae bacterium | reverse complement strand
ATACTGATTCCTGACACGGGCATATCACGTTATCAGTATAACCTTGTACCGAGCTGTACTTGGATTGATCTTCTGGATCGTGCAGCTGATATTTTGGCTCATCACTGCCCATTTTCTCTAATCGTTGGCTTCTGATCTGCATAGATTTCACCGCGGCCCTGGCATGCCCAGGAAAATTGATTTCCGGGATCACTTCAATATGGCGTTCAGCAGCATATTGGATGATTTCAATAAAATCGTCTTGCGAATAATAACCTGAACCGTGATTCTCTGGAACATTAGGAAAAGGGCCAGACCCATATGCCGGAAACAGATATTCCTGTTCTTGCTCAGAATGGCCTCTAAACGCCCCAAATTCGGTTAATTCCGGAATCCCTTTGATTTCTAATCTCCATCCTTCATCGTCAGTCAGGTGGAAGTGCAGCTTATTGAGTTTGTAAAATGACATGATGTCAAGTACTTTCTTCACTGATTCTTTACTAATAAAATTCCTAGCAACGTCGAGGTGCATACCGCGATAACCAAATCGTGGGGAATCCGCAATGGTTTGACAAAATATAGATTCAGGTTTGGTTCCTGGAATTGGCCATAGTGAAATTAGCGACTGAATACCATAGAAAACACCACTGGGATCAGATGCTTGGATATTAATCTTTTCGGGCTCAACCTTAAGCTGGTAGTGCTCTAATAGGCCCTCTCCAAAGGTTCCCAGACTGAGACTGATTTGGGCAGTTGCTATCTGGTTGGTCAAACTACTCTGTTGCCCCAGTGAATTCAGCCTTTCCATTAGTAACCTAGCCTCTGACTCCAAACCAGGTGCATATCCAATAAACAAATTATCGCCAGGCTTGAACACACCTTGTCCCTTTATAACTCTTCTAGGTGAAGGTATTATTTTAGGATCCTGTGAAACTGGAATTAAAGAAAGGTGTTGGTTTTGTTGGTAAATCAATTCTGCGGTTGGTATTGGTATCTGATCTTGGTCAGATCTTTTCATCAAATCATCAGGTGGAAATGGCCCGATAGCATAATTCTCTATTACTTGAGGTTCTTGACCGTCAAATACCATGTACAGACCTGCTGGAGCATCGGTTATCTTAATACCCCAGCCAGAGCATTCCAGCAAAAGACTAACACTTTCACCTGCTCCCAGCTCGGAGAAAGTTTCATTAGGTGTGATGCGGTAAAAGGTACCGCTAATTTGCTCAACATTCAACGAGCCCGAGATGCTTTCAGGGACCGGGACGCCCACTACGTGATTGTAGTATATGGCCCATCCAGAAGAAGGAAGGGTAGATTGCCCCTGATTTGAAATCTTCCATCCATTGGTGTAGGTTGCTTCCAGATTCTCTACCACCGACCAAGTTATTTGCAAATCTGAAACCTGGAATTTGTTTGGTTTTACCTGGTTACAGGAATAAGCCAGGAATGCCAGGAGTAGTATAAGTATGTTTTTCATATGGTTTTAGTAACTAAGACCGTGTCCAAAAGGGTAAAGCGGGTATTCAGAATCGTAGGGAACATCTTCATATTGAGACTCGACGGCTTTTATTGAGGAGGGTATTTCAAAGGGTAGATGTCCCTTTGGATGCGCTTTACCAAAAGCAATATCTAACACCGCATCATCCAAGGCTCCGAATTCAGCCACCACCGCTGACGCTACCTGATTGATTTGTGGCATCACAGCTGCTCTGTCCAGATAAATGATAAATACTGTAGGGACCTTCTGGGCAATGCTCACCAGCCTCTCAACCTCCTCAGGTTGAAAAGATAAGCTGCCTTGATGAAAAAACTGCTCAACCAATCCTTCTCTTTGCTCCCATGGAGTTTCGATTCGAATTAGAGCTACCTCAGCCTCTTCGGGAGATCCCACAATCAACCCAAAGTTTGCAGCTAATTGGGTATCGATGTTTTCAGTGTAAAGCTTAATTCCTTTTGTAAGTGGTAGTAAGGGGGTGCCATTTAAGGGTTCATTTTTCAGCAACACCATGGAGCTTCGTTGGGCCTGTCCACCAGCTGCTACATGGTTGGGGTGTCCTACAATTTCTTTTGCTTGCTTCTCATCAACATAAGGATTGTCAAATAATCCCAACTCGAATTTCACTTTCAGCAACCGGCTGACCGATTGGTCTATTCTGGCCATGGAAAGCTTGCCTTGCTTGATGGCAGACATTAGTTGTTTGAAATTGCTGTTGCCACCAAATTGATCCACACCCGCATCAATGGCCATCACAATTTTATCTTCAATACTCAATTGTTCCACACCCCAGTCTTTGGTTTCCACAATTTCTATACCGGCAAACGATACTCCTTGCAAAACTCCCCAGTCGGTACACACCACGCCATCGTAGCCAAAATCTTCCCTCAACAAGTGGATGATCTCTTTGTTAAAACTCATGCCCACATTTTGCTTTGTCTGCCCCATTGGTATACCGTAATACGGCATCATCATGGCTGTTCCTGCCTGAATGGCAGATTCAAAAGGGATTAAATGGTAGTTAAAATTATCCCCCGGATAAACTTGGTTCTTACCGTAACTAAAGTGAGGGTCCTCACCATCCTGTTGAGGTCCGCCACCGGGCCAATGTTTGGTCATGCAGGCAACACTATTTGGTCCTAGTGTATCACCCTGAAAACCATTGATATAGGCGGTTATCATACTAGCTGATAGCTGAGCATCTTCTCCGAAGGTACCGTTGATCCTGGCCCAACGAGGTTCAGTGGCAAGGTCTGCCATGGGGTTTAAAGCTACCCTTAGGCCTACTGCCCTCATTTCATCCCTGGCAATTTGAGCATATTGAAAGGTAGTCTCAGGGTCGCCCAGAGCTGCCATACCGATGGGTTCTGGCCATTTTGAATATCCACCTCCTAAAAGGTTTTCACCAAGAAAATTGCTTATACCATTCCTGGGATCAGAACTTAGGGTGATTGGAATTCCCAAACGGTCTTTTTCGGCAATTTTTTGGATTCGATTGTTCCATCTGGCCAGGAATTTTGGATTAGGCACCTGGTAAAGATTGAAGTGTCTCACCTTCTGATTGATGATAATATCATAGGATGAAGCTGGGCTCAACATCGCGGGTCTGCGTAGCACTCGCCCCTTTCTTCCAGTACCAATCGGAGGGTGCCAGAACATACCTACTTTTTCTTCAAGACTCATTTGATCAAGCAAATCCTTGACCCTTTCCTCCACCGGCTCTCTGCGGTCCTCGTATGCGTCTAGCGCTCCATTTCCATTTAAATCTCGAAACTTTAAGCCATCGATCGATAGGATTTCTTTCTCATTCAATTTGGATCGGGCTTTTTTGTTAAGTACCCAGTAATAACCTTGAAATGAAAAATATACCGCCAAACTTAGAAGCACTATGCCCCCGCCTACGTACTTGATCCACTTCCAAAATTTCCTCATATAAATTGCAAGATAGGAATAAGCAGTCAAACTTGTCCCATACTGATTATTTTAGCCATATGTAAATAATCAACTAATGGTGGTAATATTTTAACGGCTAGCTCTATTAACCACCAAATAATAACTGATATGGTTATGCCACTGATTTGGAATACGGTAAAAACAAATTTTAAGAATCTGTTGTAAATGTTGTGTAATTAGATTTACCTTTACTCAATCGATTACTCCTCTGGTGTAATTGATTTATAAAGAAGAGGTGAGAGATCAGGCTCCATGACCCTCTGGCAACCACTTGCTCATGTAGGAAGGTGCCAATTCCTGCCACGTGGATTACGTGGAAAGATAAGTTGATTGCATATGATTCGAAAAACAGACATTTTTACCAACCAGCCAACAGATAGTGGCATGTACTACTCAGTGTTTGCATCAGCTTGCTGTTGCACCTAGTGTTTCTTATACGCACGGTCAAGGTACCGGCTTTTAAAAAATCATCTTAAATCCTTCAAAAGAAAAATTATGTCTGATCAAGTAAACAACCTGAGATTCGAAACCCTGCAGCTTCATGCCGGACAGGAAATTGACGAAACTACCCGATCTAGGGCAGTACCTATTTACCAAACCACCAGCTACACTTTCAAAGACTCTGAGCACGGTGCTAATCTTTTTGCGCTGAAGGAGTTTGGCAACATTTATACCAGGATTATGAATCCTACCACAGATGTGCTGGAAAAGAGAGTAGCAGCTTTGGAGGGAGGGGTAGCAGCCTTGGCGGTAGCTTCTGGACAAGCTGCACAATACATCGCCTTGAATAATATTATGCAGACCGGCGATAATTTCATTTCCACCAGTCACTTGTATGGTGGTACATACAACCAGTTCAAGGTTGCCTTTAAAAGACTTGGTGTGGAGGTGCGATTTACCGATAATGACGAGCCTTCAAGCTTCGAGAAGTTGATTGATCAAAACACCAAAGCTATTTACCTGGAAACTATTGGCAATCCAGAATTTAATATTCCTGATTTTGAGGCTATCGCGCAAGTGGCAGCCGATCATGAGATTCCATTGGTGGTAGACAACACCTTCGGAGCTGCCGGCTATTTATTTCGCCCCCTTGAGCATGGAGCTCACGTGGTAGTACAATCTGCTACTAAATGGATTGGTGGACATGGAAACAGCATTGGTGGGGTAATCGTCGATGGTGGAAACTACAATTGGGGCAATGGAAAATATCCTCAGTTCACGGAACCGTCTGAAGGATATCACGGT
>JANQPK010000422.1 GCA_028289505.1 Cyclobacteriaceae bacterium | reverse complement strand
TAGTAATCGTGGCGTAAAACTTCCGGCAACAATCAGAGTTACCAATGAAGTAGACAAGCAGCTTTTTTCCAGGTCATTGGTGGTAGCACCGCCCTCTGCTGCAGGTAGCACCTGGTTGCGAAGGTTTCAACCCTATGAAATCGGTATTGCTTCAGGATGGATGGGCTTAAGGGGAGCGCGCCGCCGCAGAGCGGTTGACCGCGGATTTGTGCTTTCGGACCATGCGGATTGGGACGGCTTAAACCATGCAATTGCCGCCACCGGGGCCGAAAGGGTAGTGGTGACCCATGGATATACCAACATCTTTAGCCGATGGTTGACCGAACAGGGATATTTGGCAACTGCAGTAGAGACCCTTTACGAAGGGGAGTTAGGAGAGATCAATGAGTCGGTAACTGCTATTGACCAGGAGGAAACCTTATGAAGCTTTTCACCAGACTATTTATTGAACTTGACCAAACCAACAAAACCAATACCAAACTGAAAGCATTGGTCAAGTACCTGGATCAAGCCACCGATAAAGACAAGTTATGGATGATTGCCCTGCTTTCTGGTAAGCGGCCTAAGCGATCTGTTAAAACCAGCCAGTTAAAACAATGGGCTGCCGAAATTGCCAATATTCCCTACTGGCTTTTCGAGGAATCGTATCATGTGGTGGGCGATTTATCAGAGACCATAGCATTAATTTTTCCCGCCACCAGAAAAGCCTCCCATAGTAGCCTTAGTTATTGGATGGATTTCATCATTGGTCTGCAAACTGAAGATGATGAATGCAAAAAAGAGAAATTGGTTAATGCCTGGCTGCAAATGGATAGTGCACAGCGATTTGTATTTAACAAACTTAGTAGTGGCGGATTCAGGATCGGAGTTTCCCAAAAGTTGATGGTGCGGGCGTTGGCACAACATACCGGGGTAGATCAAAACAGTTTGGCTCATCGCCTGATGGGAAATTGGTCCCCCGAAAGCACCAGTTTCCAAGATCTCATTCATTCCAAGGATCCACTAGAGGATATTTCCAAACCCTATCCATTTTATCTGGCACATCCCCTGGCAGATCAGCCACGTACTTTGGGGGAGCCGCACCAATGGCTCGCAGAAAGGAAATGGGACGGAATTAGGGGGCAGCTGATTGTAAGGGGTGGTAATTTATTCGTTTGGTCGAGAGGTGAGGAATTGGTAACTGAGAAGTTTCCGGAGTTTCTGGAATTAAAAGATCAACTGCCTTTAGGTACTGTATTGGATGGTGAAATATTGCCATTTAGTAATGGAAAACCGTTGTCATTTAATGTTTTGCAAACCCGGATAGGTCGTAAGAATATCACCAAAAAGATTCTGGATACTGCTCCGGTAATATTGAAGGCCTACGACTTGCTGGAGTACAATTCCGAAGATATCAGGCACCAGCCGTTGGCAATACGTCGGGAACTATTAACCCAGATAGTGGATCAAACTGCTTGCACACGGCTCAAATTATCGGAGGTGGTCCCTTTTGAAAATTGGAAAAGTTTGGAAGCAGAAAGAAATCTTTCCCGATCGTATAACAGTGAGGGAATCATGCTTAAACGAATGGATTCGGTCTACGGTGTGGGACGTAAAAGGGGAGATTGGTTCAAATGGAAAGTGGATCCTTTGACCGTTGATGGGGTAATGGTCTATGCCATGCGCGGACACGGACGCAGAGCCAATCTATACACCGATTACACCTTTGCGGTATGGAAGGACCATGAATTGGTACCATTTACCAAAGCCTATTCCGGGTTAACAGATCAAGAAATTAGAGCAGTTGATCGTTTTGTCAAACGGAATACCTTGGAACGCTTCGGACCGGTTAGAAGTGCAAGCCAGAGATGGTATTTGAGATTGCCTTTGAAGGCATCAACAGATCCAATAGGCATAAATCAGGAGTGGCCTTGAGATTTCCCAGAATCAACCGGTGGCGCAAGGACAAACCGGCCAGTGAGGCCAACAGTCTGGAAGACCTTCATCAATTATTGGAAATCGGTGGCCACTAAGCAAGAGATCCAGGCAAAAGCACAGCAATGGTTTGACCAAAAAGGTTGGAAACCGTTTCCGTTTCAAAAGGAAACCTGGAGGGCTTATTTGAATAATAAAAATGGCATACTAAATGCACCCACCGGAAGTGGGAAAACCTATGCCTTGGCCTTGCCCATTCTATTGACCCATTTTGAATCAGGCGCTAACAGGGAAAAGTCAGGCCTGCAGGCATTATGGATCAGCCCTATTCGGGCATTGACCAAAGAGATCCAATCTGCGGTTAACAAGGCTGCGCAAGACCTGGAGGTTCCCTGGGAGATTGCGATACGCACTGGAGATACTCCAGCTAAACAGAAAAAACAGCAGCAGCAATCCTGGCCGGAATTTTTGATCACTACCCCGGAAAGCCTGCACCTGATGCTGGCCCAGAAAAACTATTCCAGAACCTTTAGGAACCTTAAGGCGGTAGTTGTCGATGAATGGCACGAACTCTGTGGCTCAAAACGAGGGGTACAGGTGGAGTTGGCCCTATCCCGTTTAAAAGCAGTTAGTTCCAAACTGCGCATTTGGGGTATTTCCGCTACCATAGGTAATATGCAGGAGACTGCTCAGGTTCTTTTAGGCGCTGATTACAGTTCGGCAGATGTAAGTGAGATCAGGGCGGATCTAAAAAAGGACATCGAGGTGATCACGCTGCTGCCGGATACCATTGAAAAATTTCCCTGGGCTGGACATTTAGGGATTAAACTGTTGTATAAGGTTGCTCCGGTTTTGCAATCCAGTAAATCTACCTTATTGTTTACCAATACCCGATCCCAAGCTGAAATCTGGTACCAGCAGATTATTGATAGAATACCTGAACTTATGGGCCAGATTGCCGTACATCACGGTTCTATAGATGGCAAGACCCGGGCTTGGGTGGAGCAGGCTTTGCATAGCGGCATACTGAAGGTAGTGGTTTGTACTTCGAGTTTAGATCTGGGAGTCGATTTCAGACCAGTGGAGACCGTAATTCAAGTGGGTGGTCCCAAAGGAGTGAATCGATTTATGCAGCGCGCAGGTCGCAGCAGACATCAGCCGGGTACTACCAGCCGTATTTATTTTGTGCCCACTCACTCCCTGGAGTTACTGGAGGGTGCTGCTCTGAGGTTGGCTATTAAGGAAGGAGTATTGGAGCATCGGCAGCCTTACGTGCGATCTTTTGATGTACTGATTCAGTACTTGGTAACCCTGGCGGTTTCCGAGGGCTTTGATAGATCACAGGTGTATCAACAAATCAAAAAAACCTATTCCTATCGAAGCTTAACTATTGAAGAATGGGATCAGGTACTGGATTTCTTGGTAACCGGGGGACCAGCGCTCAACGCCTATGACGAGTACAAAAAGGTTTTAGTAAAAGATGGTCTCTTCCGAGTAGAAAGCCGACGAATTGCTTTGCGTCATAGATTGTCCATTGGTACCATAGTAGGCGATCCGGTAATGGAAGTACGCTTTGTCAGTGGAGGAAGGTTAGGCACTATTGAGGAATCATTTGTAAGCAAACTGAAACCTGGAGAGACCTTTTGGTTTTCGGGAAGAAATCTTCAATTGTATCGAATTAAGGACATGAAGGTGCTGGTTAGAAGATCCAAATCAACCAAGGGCATGATACCGGCTTGGATGGGTGGCCGTATGCCGCTGTCTTCTCAACTTGCCAAAGTGTTGAAACGAAAGTTGGATGAAGCTTCTGAAGGTGGTTCCAAGGAATCGGAGTTGGCTAAAATAGATCCTCTGATCGCGCTGCAACAAGCCAGGTCACGGGTGCCAAGGAAAGACCAGTTGCTAATAGAGGCCATCAAGAGCAGGGAGGGATATCATATATTTGTATTTCCATTCCAAGGTCGTTTTGTGCACGAAGGTATGGCCAATTTAATGGCTTACCGGTTGTCATTGGTCAAGCCAATGTCGTTTTCAATAGCCATGAGTGATTACGGATTTGAACTGTTGTCGGACCAACCTATTCCGTTCGATAAGCATACTGTGGGGACTTTATTTTCACCGGAACACTTATTGAGGGACATCCAAACCAGTATGAACTTGACTGAGATGGCCCGTAGAAAATTCAGGGAGATTGCCACCATTGCTGGATTGGTTTTTAAAGGTTATCCCAACAAGCCCCATCCTCAAAAGCACCTGCAATCATCCACTCAACTGCTTTTTGAGGTATTTCAGGATTACCATCCTGATAATATCTTACTAAAGCAAGCCTTCCAGGAGGTGATGGATTTTCAATTGGAGGAACAACGTTTACGACAAGCACTAGAACAAATTGTAGGTCAGGAGATTATTATCACCCAACCCCAAAAATTCACCCCTTTTGCTTTTCCAATCCTGGTGGACAGACTAAGAGAAAAAATCAGCTACGAAAAATTGGAGGATCGTATTAAGAAAATGGCCTTGCAATTGGAAAAAGTTTGATGAGAATGGATGGGTCAAAACTGTTGATAAGTGCCATAAATGCAAAGGTTTCGGGGCAGACTTTAATACTACACCCGGCCAGAGCTGCCTATTGGTTGGAAAAATCCACCTTGTTGGTGGCTGATCTCCATTTGGGGAAAGAGGCTCACTTTCGAAAGCAAGGATTGGCTATTCCAGATAGCGGCATGCTGGCTAACCTGGCCAATATTAATCGTCTGTTGAAAGCATTCCAACCGCGTTCAGTGGTATTCCTTGGTGACTTGTTTCACAGTAGTTATAATCGATCCTGGGAGCAATTTGGGGATTTACTAAAAGGTTACGCTGCTACTGACTTTCATCTGGTTTCTGGTAATCACGATATCTTAGCTGAAGAGCATTATATAAGGGCAGGTATGAAAGTCCACCCTAAAGCATTGCATTGGCAGCCGTTTCTATTTACTCACAAACCTCAATCACATATTGACCATGGCTTATATAACTTATCGGGCCACATACACCCGGGAGTGTTTTTGAAAGGCAAGGGCAGGCAAAGTGTGAAACTGCCGTGCTTTTGGCTGGGTCAAAATCAGGGTATAATGCCGGCCTTTGGAAAGTTCACCGGACTGGCAATAGTAAAACCCAAATCCAATGACCAGGTCTTTGTGGTATTGAAAGATCGAGTGGTTGGGGTGTGAATCCATTTTTGTTCCCAGCAAAGCCTAACCGAGATGCTTTGATCTTCAGAGAATAAGTATCTTGTAGGTATGTGTTTGATCAGTTTTAATTATTATTGGCAACCACTAGTTTCCAGAGCTGTTAAAATTAGCACTAACTAAATGAGATCAAACCACACTGCTAAACTACCCTTACTGCTATTGGTAATGCTATTAAATGCTTGCAACTCTGAGGAAGTACTCAATTTCAAGCAAGATGAAAAAGTGGTGTTTCTGGGTAATGCCTTCTTCGAGAATGCTTTTGAAAACGGTGAAATCGAAACCAGGATCTCGCTCAGTTTTCCGGATAAAAACATCACTTTTCGAAACATCGGGTGGAGCGGAGACAATGTGTTTGCACATGCCAGAACCAGAGCAAGGGGAGGTGGGCGATTTGGTGATCCAGACCATGGATTTGGAATTTTGGCCCAGCAAATATCGGAACTTAATCCGGACAAGATTTTTATCGCTTATGGTTTTAATGAATCCTTCGAAGATGAAGCAGGACTTGATGCCTATAGCAACGGACTTAATAAGCTGCTTGAAATGCTTAGCCAACACTGTTCAGAATTGGTGCTGATTTCAACCTTTCCCATGGAGCAAGGGTTTGGTATACCTACTGCACACATAACAAACCGGAATCAAATGCTCGAGAAATATGCAGTTGCTACCAAAGAGCAGGCTTTGAAAAGCGGCTACCGCTATGTAGATCTCTTTACTGCTTTTAGTCAGGAAAATGGATATACCAGGAACGGCATACACCTTTCGGCTGATGGTTACCGGGTAGCAGCTGCGGTAATCGCAAACGATTTGGAATTGCCCGCGCCTGTGGTCAAAATTGACTCTGAGAAAGCTAATGAAATTCGTAATACCATTGTCAAGAAGAACACCCTATTCTTTCATCGATGGCGTCCCAGGAATGATGCTTTTGTTTATGGGGAACGTAAAGACGAACAACGCATAGCCCAGGAAGAGCCGGCACAAATAGAACCTTTTATTAGCCAACAGGAAGCAGCTATTCAATCACTATTAATGGAACTATGATAAGAATCATCAATAGAAAACTCATACTAGTTGCTTTGATCTGCTTACTGGCACCATGGTCATCGGCTCAAAATGCCACCTATCGTGCCTTTGAAGACTTAAACAGTATCGATCCACCCAATCTTGAGAAAGAGTTAGCATCTTTTTCTCTACTTGACGGCTTTGAAATAAGCCTCTATGCGGCCACACCAATGATAGAAAAACCTGTTCAAATGAATTTTGATAGTGATGGCAGGCTTTGGGTATGTGGCAGTCATATCTATCCTCAGCTTAACGTAAATGAGGAACCCAGCGACCAGATCATTGTTCTGGAAGATACCGACAATGACGGAGTAGCCGATAAGTCTTCCATTTTCTATGACAAGCTAATTATTCCAGGTGGGGTACTTCCCGATAACCAAGGTGGTGCTTACGTAGCCAACGGGGACAAACTCATTCACTTAAGTGACACCGATGGTGATGGCAAGGCAGACGAATCTGAGGTGCTGCTTTCCGGATTTGGCACCGAGGATACACACCATACCCTACATCGCCTGGGCTGGG
The DNA here is from genome assembly GCA_028289505.1 of Cyclobacteriaceae bacterium. Lineage (GTDB taxonomy): Bacteria > Bacteroidota > Bacteroidia > Cytophagales > Cyclobacteriaceae > SZUA-3. Next base: position 13,864 of record JANQPK010000422.1, on the reverse strand, counting down.
GGCCAGGAGGGAAGATGTATCTGCTTCAGGGTTACTATATTTCTTCGCACGTGGAAACCGCCTATGGACCCAGACACCTCAACGGTGGAGGTCTATGGACCTACGATGTGGATACACGACGCTTAGAGATTTTCACCAAAGGGTATATAAACCCCTGGGGGCATGCAGTCAGTTACTGGGGACAGTCTTTCGAGTCTGATGGCGCAGGCACCGGTTTTGGACACAGTTTCCCCAATGCGGTATTCAGGGCATCCCCAGGTGAGTCACAGTCCTTGCCGGCGTTGACTCCCAAAAGCCCCAAAGCCAGTGGTATTGAAATCATTAGCGGAAAGCACTTTCCTCCATCCTGGACAGGTGATATCATAACCAATGATTTCCGGGCAAATATTACCGACCGTTACTCCCTGGAAAAAGAAGGAAGCTCCTACAAAGCCAAGCTGGAGCCCACTTTTCTGAGGTCATCCCATAAGTCTTTCCGACCGGTAGATTTGGCCATGGGTCCTGATGGTGCTTTGTACATCGCGGACTGGTATAGTCCGGTAATCCAGCATGGAGAGGTAGACTTCAGAGATGAAAGAAGGGATCATCAGCATGGAAGAATATGGAGGATTACCGCCAAGGGAAGACCCTTGCTGGAAAAGCCGGATTACAAGGGCTCCAGCATTAATGAATTGCTCGAGCTGCTAAAGGCGGAGGAGAATTGGGTGCGGTTGATGGCCAAGCAAACTCTAAAAATCAGAGATTCAGAATATGTGATGGTCGCAATTGACCAATGGGTGAAGGCCTTAGACCCGCAGGATTCAAACTATGAACACCACTGCCTGGAGGCACTGTGGACGGTGCAGACACTGAACTTGATAGATGCAGCGTTGTTGAGGTTAGTAATGAAATCGACAAACGCTGGGGCTCGCGCTGCGGCAGCCAGGGTGTTGTATTACTGGAATGAAAAAGTACCAGGGGCTCTCGACCTGTTGCAAGAGGCAGCACAAGATGACGACGCCTCGGTGCGGCGAGAAGCCATTACAGCATTGAGCCAATTCTCATCCACTGAAGCCTTCGATATTGCCTTGCTTGCATACAGTGACAATATGGATGCCTCTTACTCCTTTGCACTGCGTCAAACTTGCCGCATGCTTTCCAAATATTGGCTCACTTCCCTCTTGGAAAACGCCATAAGTACTAAAACAGATGATAGTGCCTGGTTATTTGCCCTTATGAGTACTGAAGATCCCAGGGCTGCACAGCCATTGATCGATTTATTTAAGCAAAGTGAAAAGCCAGATCCAGAGATTTTAGCCGTTTTAGGTCGACTTGCCAACCCGGAGCAGCTAAATTTCCTAACTGATATGGTCAGTTCACCAGGCAATCAACACACCAACATGGCAGCAACGGGTCTGTTGACTGCAGCGAGTGAGAGAAGCGTATTTCCTGATGAAAATAAAACTGAGGCATTGCAACAGCTTTTCCGCTCCACCAAAGATGATGATGTTGCCATTGCCTGTGCTTTGACAGGCCATTGGAAAATGGAGGAATTCACTGATCAGTTAAAACTAAATCTTAGACGGGAGCATGTAAGCTATAGTGTAAACCGCAGTGCTGCAGATGCATTGGCCATGATCGGTACTGGAGATATTGGTGATTTCCTGCGGCAAACCATTGATCAAGATATTTCGGTCAACACCACCAAGCTCGCGGTATACGCCCTGGTAAAAATTGACTTGGAGCAAGGAATTGAGGCCATAGCCAACACCTTGACCAGAGAAATGGATGAAGAATCTATTCGATACCTTATCAGGCAAATCATCCGCAGAGAAGGCGCTTTCAGGGCCTTAAGCCATGATTTAGAAGGAAAAACCATTCCGCCGCAAACTGCTATGCACGCCATTCGAATTGTGCAGGTATCTGATCGGGAAGGGGTGGAAGTATTAATGGCGGCCCTGGCCAATGCGGGTAATGTGGCAATCGAATCCAATGATTCGAATTACCAACAAAATACAGTTGCACTGCTGGCAAAAATAAAGGATGGTGATGCGGTAAATGGTAAAACGGTGTACCTAAGGCCTGAGCTTGCCTGTGTATCCTGCCATAAGATTAAAGGCGAAGGTCTTACCGACATCGGCCCCGACTTGGGTAGCATAGGTGCTAGTGCACCAGCTGACTACATTATTGAATCTTTGCTGGAGCCCAGTAAAAAAATAAAAGAAGGCTATAAATCTTCTACCATCACCACAGTAGACGGCGACTTTTATCAAGGTGCTGTTAGTTTCGAAGACGCTAATAAGATCATCATTAAGACTGCCGCGGGATCGGAAGTTTCTATCCAAAAAAGCAAAATTAAATCCCGGGAAACCAGCAAAATGTCAATGATGCCATCCGGATTGGTAGAGACTCTACCGGAAGAAGAATTCATAGATCTCCTGAAATATCTAACAGAGCTTGGTGTAAGCCAGTAATTGGCTACTGGTTCTTTCACAAAAAAAAGTACTTATGGGACTGGAAACCTAAACAATAACCCGGTAGGTCAGTAAACCATTGATCAACAATACCGAACATAAATGGTTTCACTATTACGTTGGTCAATATGAAATGTTTTTAGGTAAGATATCTTCTATATAAGCATGACTTATGCTTCTTGATCTATTAACTTTCGAAGTGGAACAATCCCATAAAGTCAAGCCTTGTTGTACTCAACATATGCATAAACGCGGCTGAGGGCCGATCTCACTGGTAGAATGCAATGATTTATTTAACAATTGCGTGCAAAATATTTTAAAGTGTCTTTCATTAATCTTTGGCATTTTACTGATTGGACAATTTGTGAATGCTCAAACAGAAAAAGAAATCAATCACCAAACTCAGTTTTGGTGGAGTATAAATAGTACTGGCAGATTTAATGAGCATTGGGGATTTATGGCAGATTTTCATATGCGCCGGGAAAATTTTTTAAAGGACCCAAACTTTTATTTTTTACGATTAGGTGCAGTGTATTGGCTCTCCAATAGATTTACTTTTGCAGGGGGATTAGCTCACCTCTGGTCCGCAAATGAATTTGATGATGGATATTATTTTGCAGGTGAGAAAAGAATATATCAACAGTTACAATGGAGGGAAAAATTCAATAATCTGTTTTTCCTTTTCAGAATTAGAAATGAACAGCGCTGGCACGAGGTTCTAGATGAAGACGCTTTCGTTGATCGCGTTAGATTTTCTAATAGGCTACGATTTCTATTTTCGACAACCATCCCCATTTTTCGGAACGATAATCTTCCCAGGCTTACCATTGCCAATGAATTACTGGTTCATTTTGGCAAAGAAATCGTGTATAATACATTCGACCAAAACAGATTTTTCATAGGGATCAGGCAAAAAATGGGCAGGAACCTATCGCTAGATTTTGGTTATATGTTAGTATATAGACAAAGATACAGCGGTTATCAGTACGATTCCAATCATACACTGCGATTATTCTTCTATTATGCCCCTGATTTTAGAGATAAACGAGATGCAGAACTTGACCATTATCCATTGATTGGGGGTGAATAAAATAGTTGGGCCGTCTATATGTACTTCTGTCCCTCAATTTGTAATGCTCCCCGTTTTGGCATATCATCATGGTCTTTAAAACTGAAGGAAATATGCCATCCGGATCAGGTTGGAATGGTAGGCCGAGTGCGGGATCTCGCATTGTTTAATCTTGCAATCGATAGTAAGCTTCGCAGTTGCGATTTGATCCTCTTCGAAGGTAAAGGATGTAGCTAATTGCTCAATAGTCTCAAGTCGGGCAATAATAATTCAGAAAAAGACTAAGATTCCTGTTTGGTTTGAAATTACCCAACCTTATTTTCAAATGTCTATCTATTTAAAAGTAGGTTGAAAGACCGGACACTGGGAGTATATATCGTTATTTAATGAAAGGCAGGAGAATACCAAAAGCAGCCGGTTGAGTTAAACATTCTCCTGCCCCGTAATAGGTAATCCGATCAAAAATATCTGAACCCGAGCTTTTGAAGATATGAACTTTCAATAGCTTTTAATCCACACTACAAACACAATTTCTAGCAAGTGACTATCAACTGATTCTGATGCAACCTTATGGATGTCCCATAGTCTTTTCAGTAGAAACGTATAGCTCTTATTCGAATTAAAGGTCATGCTACGACACAACTTACTAATCACCTTCCGAAGCTTTCTAAGAAACCGAGGCTCATTCTGGATCAACCTTCTTGGATTGTCGACCGGTTTAACTTGTACACTGCTTATTTTTTTGTGGGTTCAGGATGAACTCAGTACGGATAAGTTTCACGAAAATGATGCCCATTTGTACCAACTCATGAGGAAACTCCATACCCCTACAGGCATATCTGTGGGTGACTGGGTTCCGGGACCACTGGCGGAATCTATCAGGGAGGCCTTACCCGAAGTTACCAGCATAACTTGCTACAAAACTCATATTACATATGAGGGAAACGTTAGGGTAAATGATGAACATCTGAAAGCTATCCCTATGTATGCAGATCGATACTATCTGCAACTGTTTAATTTTCCATTACTTCATGGAGATAAAACCAAAGTACTATCCGACAAATACGCAGCGGTTATCTCCGAAGATCTGGCCATTAAATTGTTTAAGACTACCGAAGTTGCGATGGGCAAGGTTATTCAATGGGAACAGAAGGCAGGTGATAATTATGACATGACCAAGCAGCTTACCGTTACTGGTGTATTTGAGAATCTTCCAGCCAATTCCACAGAACAATTCGATGTGCTGATGAACTTGGATTTTTATATTGAACACAATCCTGGAATGATGTTATGGAGCAATGACCAAGGAACTACAGCCCTAGCATTGAGACCAGGTACAGCGCTACCAGTACTTGAAGAAAAGATTAATCGACTCTGTAATGAAAACACTGATTGGGAACGACAATTCATGTTGCAAAGATATTCTTCAAAATATCTCCATGGGAATTATGAAAATGGTGTGCCATCCGGGGGGAGGATTACCTATGTGTGGGGTTTCTCCGGGGTAGCCATCTTAATTTTGATTATTGCTAGCATAAACTTCATGAACCTGGCGACCGCCAAGGCCAGCATCAGGGTAAAGGAAATCGGGGTGAAGAAAACCCTGGGTGCAGCCCGCCAAAGTCTTATATACCAATTTGTGCTTGAATCTTTGGTAATGTCATCCCTGGCGTTGTTAGCCGCACTATTGTTAGTCTTTCTATTGCTCCCCTTTTTCAATGAAATTACCAATAAGCAAATCTCCCTTAGATTGGATTTAAGCCTAATTGCATCATTTCTGGGGATCTCCATGATTACAGGACTGCTTTCCAGCACCTATCCTGCATTGTATCTTTCTGGATTTAAGCCAATTGAAGTGCTAAAAGGAAAATTGAATCTCTCCTTCGGGGAACTATGGACACGCAACGGATTGGTAGTCTTTCAGTTTGCCATATCCTTCTTGTTAATTGTTTCCATTTTGGTGGTATACCAGCAGATGAACTATGTCACTACCAAGAACTTGGGCCTGGATAGAGAACATATCTTGTCCATTAAACAACAGGGTATGTCCAATGATAGGGTTGATGTTTTCTTATCGGAGGTAAGACAACTTCCCACAGTAGTTCAGGCTGCCAATTCCAATTACACATTGTTTGGCGCTGAAAACAGAACCGGAGGTATCGATTGGGAAGGGCGCCCGGAGAATTTGCCAATGATCATCAATCCCATTATTACCAATTATTACTTTATTGAAACTTTTGGCATTCAGATAAAAGAAGGAAGATCATTTTCTCCGGAGTTCGGAGCTGATTCCCTAAAAGTAATTCTGAACGAAACCGCTGTGAAGAAGATGGGCCTTGAAAATCCTATCGGTCAAACGCTGAGATTCTGGGGTGATGATGTGGAGATTGTAGGAATTGCCAGGGACTTTCATACCCATTCTTTTTACAAGCCGGTGGAACCCTGCATTATTAAGAAATTCGGATCTCAAGACAATTATGGGAATCATATTTGGATCAAAATAAGGGCTGGGCAAGAAAAAGAAGCTATTTCTGCCATCGAGCAATTATATGCTGACTTCAATCCCGGATATGTGTTTGACTATGGTTTTGCGGATGAGGATTACCAGGCTTTATACCAGTCTGAAAATCGAGTATCGACACTGTTGAAATACTTTGCCATACTGGCCATAGTCATTTCCTGTTTGGGTCTATTGGGGCTGACCGCTTTTATTGTGGAGCGAAGAACCAAAGAAATTGGCATTAGAAAAATCCTTGGTGCCAATTCATGGAGTGTGGTAAGCCTGTTTTCCAAAGGGTTCATCAAAATTGTGTTGACGGGAATTTTGATTGCCACACCCATCAGTTACCTGATTGCAGCAAAATGGCTTGATGGCTTTGCTTATCGAATCGACCTTCACTGGTGGATCTTTCCGTTGGTAGCAGGAATTACCCTCTTGATCGCTTGGTTGACTGTGGGTTTTCAAACACTCAAGGCAGCCAACATTAACCCAGTGGAGAGCCTGAAGGCGGAATAAAGTGCGAGTTGTACTCGGAAACAAACTAACAGGCAGCATCATACAAAAGCAGCCGGTCGCTAAGTTATTTATCATCTTTAAATCAGACTACTGCTTTAGGTCTGCAGTCTTAGTCCAATTCTTCACAGTAAAAACCATCAATTCTCAAACTGGAGCAGACTGCATCTACTATGTTTTCGCTGCACTCAATTCTTAAAATGTTATCCAAATCATCTAAGTCGAAATTCCAAGTACCATTTGGAATCAAAGAGTGAAGTCTGGTATTAACAATTTGAACATCCTTTTGGCTAATAGAAGTTTTAAACACGTAAACATTCATTATTCAAGATTTCGGTGTAGTGGTTTTAGTATTTTGTTATCAATATAGAATGTCCCAAATGGAACAATACAGGCAATCAACACTTTCCAAGTTGTTTGATTAAACTCCACTCATATTCTGTTGCGACGCTAATGGTGTTGAAAACGAAAAGCAAAAAGAAGATTCCATGTATGGGCCCCAATATTGAAGACAGTTGTGTGACGCCGAAAGCATGTTTAAGTGGAACTGATACAAAGACCAATACCAGTAACGTAAGTCCTTCCAAGATTGCCAATAAACGTAACCTTCCGATATTTGAATTGAAGAACTTTGTCATTTAAAATGATCTTAGATATGGTCGATTGGCTAGTGGGGAAAATGGCCACGGAATGGCAATCAAAATAATGACTAGTGCAATTGAATACATGGTAAGCATGGTTCTGAATTTTTCTTGGTCTGATTTCTTTCGTTTTGCTTTGGCAGAACCTATGGTGATAATTACTATCGCACTGATCATTAGACTAAAATGGATAAGACCGAAGAAAGTTAAATCCCAATCATAGACCAGGTTCTGAAAATCAGAGAAATAGTACTCTATGATTGGACTTTTTAGGTAAACAAGAACACCAAATATTAGCTGAATGTGTGCTATAGTTGCCGTCCAATGCCGTGCCTTATTGTCCAAAGAAGAAAATTCAGACTTGAATGCATATCCTTTATATGCCCTATAAATCGTATAACATAGAGAGATTAATACGAGCCATCTAAATATCGAGTGAAGTGATAAAAAGGTTGAATACATAGTCTTTAAACCTCCCACGCAAGCTCGCTACATTTCCAAAAGATGGATAGAAACAATTATTCCATCATTAGGACTTTTCAATCAATTCACGAAAATCAGAGGGTGACATACTAGTATGGTTCTTAAAAAATCTTGCGAAATAGGAAGGATCTAAATATCCCATTGCGTAGGAAATCTCACTTATTGATAACTTGGATTGATAAAGCAAAAACTTGATTTCAATGAGTTTTATTTCATCGTAGATTTCGGATGCCGTTTTTGATGTCACAAGTTTTATCGATTTGTTTAAATGGTTAGGGCTTATATTCATCAGTTCAGCAAAGTCGGATACTTTCAAGTTTTTCTTCACGTTTTCATGAGCTAACTTTTTGAATTGGGAAGTAATCTGAGATGAAGCACTCTGACCGGGTAAGTTATCCTTGCCAAATAATATTTTTACCTCAGCAAGCAGTGAGTAGAGATAGGAATGTACAATAATTGGATTTGGTCTTTGATCAGATTTGAATTCAACACATAGTCTTTCGAAGACGTTTTGAATCGCTAGCATTGATGCTTGCTTTACCCTAACTATTGGATGAGTTCCAACATTCAAAAACTCAAAATCCGAAATCAATGAACGGTTGCCGAACTTACCGATGAGAATATCTGGGTGAAAATGGCAGGTATAGCCCTTTACCTCTTTTGAAATCTGTTCTGTAGAAAAAACCGCCCCTGCCTGGTAAATTACAATGTGGTTAGGTAATACAGTATACTCCTTAAAACCGATCTTAGTTTTATAAGAACCATAAGTTACAAAAATAAGTGTGTGACTTTCTTCCCTTGAGGGCAGAATAGGTTTGTAGACTCTTTCAATGACGTCTTCAATTCGCAAGCAAAAAAAATCCTCAACACTTTTTTCAAACAACTTCTCTAACTCCGGGCTTGCGTTAAAATACTCTTTTCTGAAATCTTCAGAATTGTATGTTGTTATTCCGGCATTCAAGCTATTTCTATTTTATCAAGAGGTGGCTTTGTTTCTAAACATCCTATTCTAGTAGGAGCATTTACTTACATAATAGTTAAAATTGGGAAATAATGTAGTATGAATGGAAATAGCTCGATTGTGTTGAGGGTCATTCAATGAAAGGCTAATTCATACCCAAAGCAGGCCGTTTAGCATATTAGCTATTGCTGGGTAAACTAGTCTTTGTTGACTCCAGTGTTATAAAACATTTTGATCAATTAAACGTTTGTTTAAAAAATTCGTTTAACTTTACCTCCTACTAAATCCGATTTTTTTGAGCAAAGACGAAACTAACGAGGTAAAGATCAAAGAAGCAGCAAGAAATATCTTTGTTAAAAAAGGCTTTGCCGCTACAAGGATGAGGGATATAGCCAAAGAAGCTGATACCAATCTCGCATTAGTTAACTATTACTTTAGAAGTAAAGAATTGCTGTTTCGCCAAATTATGTTGGAAAGCTTGAGTGTCTTTTTTACATCAGTTCGCACAGTCTTTAATGAGGAAAATACTTCACTTGAAGAAAAGATTCAACTTCTGGTATCAGGATACATCAATCAGCTGAAGGCTCAGCCGGACATCCCCATGTTTATTTTAAATGAATTAAGAAGCAACCAGGATGAGTTCGTGGGTTTTATGGCGAATAACTTCAAAATAAAGGAGAGCATTTTTTTTCGTCAATTACAGTCTTCAACAAGTCCAGAAAGGCTCGTAAAAATAAACCCAGTACACATTATAATAAATATTATGAGTCTTACACTCTTCCCATTTGTAGCCCAGCCAATGCTAAGGCATGTGGCTGAAATAGATGATACTTTATTTGATTCTCTAATGGATCAACGCAAGCAACTGATACCTATATGGGTTAAACAAATGATGGAATAAATTTTTTTGTCTTGAATTAAACAAACGTTTAAAACAATTATATAAATATGAAAACCTTTCCGATTGGTAAGCGCCTAATAGGCACCTTGGTACTGTTGGGATGGAGTCATTTGTGCACCGGTCAGAAGCTTACGCTTGAAACCTGCTTATCTCTTGCAGAAAAGAACTATCCCCAGATTAACCAACGAGGATTAATCCGCCAAAATACGGAGTTATCCACAAGCAATATTGGAAGAACCATGCTGCCCCAAATTACCATCAATGGTCAGGCAAGCTACCAGTCAGAGGTAACCAGCCTACCGGACGGGGAGTCTCTGGGTGCACCTGAGTTGAGTAAGGACCAATACAACCTATATGGGGAGATTGTACAGCCACTGACAGGCCTTGCAGTATCCAAGCAAAATAAGAAGATTGAGCAGTTAAATGGTATAGTCCAAGAAAAAGAGTTAGAAACGGATCTTTATGAAATAAAACAGCAGGTTAGTGACTTGTATTTTGGAATTTTGAAGACAGAAGGCCAAATCGATCAAACCAACCTTACCCGCCAGGATCTGGAAGCGGGACTCACCCGTGCCGAAAGCTCTTACGAATTTGGAACCATCCTTAGCAGTGAGGTTAGTATCCTGAAAGCCGAACTGATCAAACTGGAACAACGACTAATCGAACTGACAGCAAAGAAATCCTCTTCTCTGGAGAAGCTTGAACTGTTCATCGGGCAAAGAATCCCCGGTGATACCCAATTGGTCTCGCCATACGTTGATGGTCTATCCCAAGAGATAAACCGGCCTGAATTAAGCTTTTTCAACGCTCAGAAACAGTCCTTAAGTTCACAAAATGAACTGATCGCCAAAAACAATCTGCCTCAATTGAGCCTGTTTTTTCAAGGCGGGTTTGGCAGACCAGCTTTGAATTTTCTAAGTAACGATTTTGAACCCTACTACATCGGGGGGCTCCGGCTTTCCTGGAATATTTCAAGGTATTATACCGATGACCAACAGAGGCAGATTCTCTCGGTCAATCAGGACATTTATGAGACACAACGCGAAACCTTCTTATTCAATACCCGACTAGTACTCACTGGCCAGCAATCAGAGATTGCCAAACTCGAACAACTTATCATAAAGGATCGGGAGATCATCAAACTGCGCGAGGAAATTACCGAAACCTCCAAAGACCAGTTGGAAAATGGGGTTATTACTGCCACAGATTATAAACAAGTGGTTATTGATGAAGATCAGGCAAGACAGAGCCTGAATTTGCATGATATCGAGCTACTGCAATTGAAAAACCAACATAAAATCACCACAGGAAACCTTTAAAATTAATCAAATGAAAATAATGGGGATATCCAATTTTATTGTTGCTGCGCTGTTGATAAGCTGCGACAATGGCAATGAGGACTATGATGCCACCGGGGCATTTGAGGCAGAGGAGGTCATTATTTCTTCTGAAGTATCGGGTACCCTGGAAGCATTCAAAATTGAAGAGGGCCAGGAACTGAAGGCAGGAGTTTACATTGGGTACATTGACACTACTCAGCTATATCTTCAAAAGCTGCAGCTTGAAGCACAAAAGAAATCGATTTTAAGCAGAAAACCCGATTTTGGCGCCCAACTGGCTTCACTTGAAGAGCAACTGAAGCTAGCCCAGTTGGAACAACAGCGCATAAACGGTTTGTACCGGAAAGATGCTGCCACAAAGCAACAAGTAGACGATATCAATGCTCAGACGGAAATTATCAACGGCAATATCAGGGCTTCGCGCAATCAGCTGACTCGTGACTATTCCAGTCTCGACCTGGAAGCAAAAGCTCTGGATGCTCAAATTGAAATAACCAACGATAACATCAGGAAATGTATGCTGGTCAATCCGGTAAACGGTACAGTTCTGATGACGTATGTGGAGCAATATGAGAAAGCCACGCCTGGAAAAGCACTTTATAAAATTGCTGATCTTTCTACCATTACACTTAAGGTGTACCTGACCGGAGATCAATTACCCGAAGTTAAACTGGGACAGGAAGTCAACGTTCGTACAGACGATGGCAAAGGGGGATACATAGAATCAAAGGGAACCGTTTATTGGATTAATAACAAAGCAGAATTCACCCCTAAAAGCATACAGACCAGGGCTGAACGCGCCAACAAGGTGTACGCAACCAAGGTACGGGTTGAAAATGACGGTACCTATAAAATTGGTATGTACGGAGAGATCATTTTGTAAATCAACATGAAAGAGGTACGTCTTGATTCGATTAGTAAATCTTACCTAAAGGGCCAAATGGCAATAGATCACGTTTCCTTCGAGGTTAATTGCGGTGAACTGTTTGGTCTTATTGGTCCAGACGGAGCTGGGAAAACCACACTTTTTCGGATACTCACAACCTTGCTTCTTGCAGATAGTGGTAGCGCCATCGTTAGTGGAAATGATGTAGTAAAAGACTATAAAAATATTCGAAAATCAGTGGGCTATATGCCCGGGAAATTTTCTTTATATCAGGACCTAACGGTTCGTGAGAACCTCCACTTTTTCGCCACTATGTTCAATACCACCATTGAGGAAAACTACGAATTGGTGAAGGAAATTTACTTCCAAATAGAGCCGTTCAACCAAAGGAGAGCAGGAAATTTATCGGGTGGAATGAAACAAAAACTGGCCTTATGCTGTGCGTTGATCCACAACCCCAAAGTACTTTTCCTGGATGAGCCGACCACGGGTGTTGATGCAGTTTCCCGGAAAGAATTTTGGGAAATGCTTAAACGCCTGAAAGATAAAGGGATCACCATTCTGGTATCTACTCCATACATGGATGAGGCCAGCTTATGTGAAAAGATCGCGTTAATCCAGGAGGGTAAGATTTTATCTGTTGACACTCCGAGCGCAATTATTGCCCAATACCCTAAGCAGTTGTATGCAGTTAAATCTCATCAAATGGGGAAGCTGCTGGACAAACTTAGGCGTACCCCGGAGATCGATAGTGCGAACGCTTTTGGTGAATACCATCACATCACTTTTGTGGAGGACAAACCGATTGAAAAAGAGCAACTGGCGCAATTGCTTCAACTAAATGAAGAACTAATTATGACCAATACCACACCTACTATTGAAGACTGCTTCATTGATTTGATGAAAGCATCATGAGCAAAGAGCTGGTCATATCAACTCAGAAGCTTACTAAGAAGTTTGGAGAATTCGTAGCAGTAAATGAAATCACCTTCGATGTGAGGAAAGGAGAGATATTTGGTTTCCTTGGAGCAAATGGAGCAGGCAAAACTACCGCCATGCGTATGTTATGTGGGCTTTCAAAACCTTCTGCCGGAGAGGCTAAGGTGGCGGGGTTTAACGTTTACAACCAAGCCGAAAAAATCAAGCAGAATATTGGATACATGAGTCAGAAGTTTTCTTTGTATGAAGACCTGACAGTAATTGAAAACATTCGATTTTTTGGGGGTATCTACGGGCTTAAACCAAAGGAAATAAGTAATAGAAGTAATGAATTGATTAATTCACTGGCCCTTGACCAGCAAAAGAATATACTGGTGAAATCTTTACCACTAGGTTGGAAGCAAAAACTAGCTTTTTCAGTAGCCATTATTCATAACCCCAAAATCGTTTTTCTTGATGAGCCCACCGGAGGGGTTGACCCGGTCATTCGCAGGCAGTTTTGGGATATGATCTATCAGGCGGTTGATGACGGCATCACCGTTTTTGTTACCACTCATTACATGGACGAAGCCGAATACTGTGATCGAATCTCCATGATGGTAGATGGAGATTTGGCGGCGTTGGACTCTCCTGCAAATCTCAAACAGAAGTTTGCTGTAGAAAGTATGGACCAGGTGTTTTACGAATTGGCTCGCGGTGCAAAACGTGGAGATTAAATGAAGCAACTGTTAACATTCATAAGAAAGGAGTTTTTGCATGTATTTCGTGACCAAAAGACATTACTGCTATTATTCGGGTTACCCGTAGTGCAGATTGTATTGTTTGGTTTTGCCCTTACCAATGAGATAAAGGATTCCCAAATCATAGTAGTGGACTATTCCAATGATGAGGCCACCCAATCCATTATTGGAAAATTAGAGGCAAGTGAAAACTTTTTAGTTGAACAGGTTATACAAGATTATCATCAAATAGAAGAATCCTTTAAGTATGGAGAGATCAAAATGGCAATGGTCTTTCCGGAAAATTTCTATCAGGAGCTGCAACACACCGGTCAGGCTCAAGTTCAGTTGATCGCAGATGCCAGTGATCCAAATACCGCAACCACCTTGATCAGTTATGCTTCCAACATTGTGGTTGATTACCAACAAGAATCAGCACCATTAGCCCATAGACCCTAT
>JANQPK010000404.1 GCA_028289505.1 Cyclobacteriaceae bacterium | reverse complement strand
GTCTGGTAGTGCCAGTTGAAGGTCTGTTGGCAGCTCCTTGTCCCGGCCTGGTAGTGGGTCTGGTAGTACCATTTGCAGGCCTGTTTAAGTTGCCCAGGTTGGGTCGAGTTGAGGGCCTGACGCCTGTGTTGCGAATACCATTTTCACGGCTACGGTAAGTGTTTGCTGGTCTAGCTTGAGGTCGAGCCCTATCATTACTGGCTACCGTTCCCGGCCTTCTGCTAGGCATAGTAGACGGGCGATTTGCTGCGGCACCATCCAATCTCCCTCTGGCATATCCCCTGGCATAACCATGACGATATCCATTATAGTAACCATGGCGATATCCGTAGCGATAACCACATGGACCCCACCATCCGTGATAACCACCCGAATGAAAGGAGAAACTCAGCCATCCATAGCTAACACCAAATGAAAACCCCCATCCAGTCCAAGGATTGTAGTGAACCCCAAACCCATAGGTAACCGGTCTTGGGTAATAATAGGAATAGTACCATGGCCGGTAGTACCAGCCAGTACCATAAAATACCGATCCATAATACGGAAATGACCAATAATATCCTGGGGTGTAGCCTACGTATACTACATCAGGTGTGTGGTCATATACGTAGACGTATTTTACGTTATAAACTGGTGAACTCGGAGGAATATCATCAACACCTTCCGGTACGGAGATGCTAACCTCCCAGGGGCCGGTGGCTTTATCGGATTCAAACCAAATTCCATTGTCAACGCAATAGAACCGGTCATTAGACTTCAATACCGTTTTATCCGCATTTGCAGCATACAGGAAGCTAGTGCCCTCTACTTTTTCAAATTTTGGATTTCCATCATATTTCACCTCTACCGTGGCAGTCTTGCGATCTACCTCAGCAGTTTGAGGAATAGCATTTTCTAAGATCGCTTCATTGGCTTCTTGAGTTCCAGCCACACTTACCCTAACATCTCCTATATCTGAATCGACTGGTATATTTTGAAAATCATCTGGCAACTGGTCAGGCCTTACAAAAGCCCAGGTGCCGCTCTGCATGGAAGTGGATTTATACCATCTGCCTGAAATCAGTAGGTAATATTCCTGAGTTTTGATGTTCATGATAATATCGCTTTCAGAGTTATCAATGAATAACAGGTCTGTGCCGGTTATTGGGTTGAACTCCGGTTCTCCATCACTTTGTACCAGTTCTGCCGGTTTGGTACTAACAATCACCTTAGGCGGTTGGTCCAGTTTCAGACTAATGGAGTCAGTTTCTGTCTCTACCTCGGTAAATGCTTGATCTGCGATGTCTTTTACCTCCTTTGGTATGGATTCACTGGCAGACCAACCTGAAGTGATGGAATTCGAACGATACCACCAATTACCACCCTTTAAGTAATTACTACCACTCTTGGTATCGGACAAAATAAAATACGGTGTATTGACCACATATTTATAGGCAGTATTCTCCAAGTCTTTCAGGATGGGTTCTCCATCCAGTAAAACCAATACCGATGGCGCAGTTTCAAAAAATATAGTAGGCGCAGCATTGTTGAACTCAAGATCAAGTTCTTTTCGCTCTTCAGCTTCTTCCTGATCCGCAATAAACTGGTCCAGCGATATACTCAAATCGACATCCTTAAACAGCTCATTTAAATCGTCTTGAAAAGTATCCAGCTTACTTTTATCCTCTTCTGGGAATTTGACTTGTTCTACGGTGATTTGGTCAAAAACAACCACTCGTAAGTCCTTATCTGTAACTACTCTACTGGTTAACCACATAGCACCGAAAATAGGCTTATCATTAACTTCAACCGAGAAAGCAGCCCTGGCATCCAGTTTGGTGGCACTATATTTTTCGGTTTGCGGTTGGTAGATTACCACTTTTTGACCACGAACTTCGAGTTCGACCGGCCAAAGCGGCATTTCTGTTAGCCCATACACCGTTGGACTTATGAAAAGAAGTATAAGGAATGCAATGCTTGTTGTCTTCATCAGATCTAAGTGGTTTCAGGTGGTAAAAGTAATAAAAGTCACCAAAACCCAATTGGTGCCAACATTCTCTAATACCCATATTCCCCTACTCCCCATTCCCCCAGTTCCTTGTCTCAAGCTTCAGTTCTTAAGGTAAGTAAGGTAATCTCAGGCCACATTCCAACACGGCCGGGATATGCCAGTACTCCGAATCCGCGATTGATATACAACATCTGACCATTTTCTTCATATAAACCTGCCCAGCGACGATATCGTACTTTCACCGGACTCCATTTTATATTAAGTGCCGGAACCTCAATACCCATTTGCATTCCATGGGTATGGCCCGACAGGGTAAGGTCGATGTTGGTTTTTTGTTTAACCTGTTCTTCAAAATGGGTGGGATCGTGGGATAGTAGTATCTGGAATTCATGGTCGTTAGTGCCAACCAAAGCCCTTTCCAGGTTTCCAACCTTATGAAACCCTTTACCCCAATTGTGAACACCAACCAGCCTGATCTGAGCTCCATCCTTGGTCAAAGCTATATTCTGGTCCTCCAAAAGCTGAAATCCCATTTCCTTATGAATCTGCTTGAGTTGCTGAACGCTTTTTTTACGCTCCTCATGGGTAAAATCCCCATAATCAGCATAATCGTGGTTTCCGAAAACACTGAATTTTCCTTCTTTTGCTTTGATAGAACCGAATATCTCTATCCACGGAAGGGCTTCATCCGCATGATTATTTACCAGGTCCCCAGTGAAGAAAACATAATCAGGATTGAGTTCATTAATCATTTGAACCGCTTTTCTTATCGGATCGAAATTGGTACCAAAGGTCCCAAGATGAGCATCACTTATTTGTACAATTTTTACACCATCGAAGCTGGCTGGGATCTTCTTTGACATGATATCATTTCGAATGACCCTGAAATCGAACTTACCCCAGATAATGCCATAGACCATTGAGCCGAACATAAACCCGGATGCCAGTAAGCCCAGTTGTGATATGAAATTTCGACGAGAAAAATCTCCGTTTGAGCTAATCTTATTGATACCAAATATCGCCAAATTGTACATGTCATCAAGCGCATGAAACATTACAAAAATCACCTTAGGAATCAGCAAGGTGATGAAAATACCAATAATCAGAGTCAATGTACCAGGGGAGTCAAAACTATGTCTATTGGAAATACCATAGATCACCAATAAAAGTGTCGCTAAACTAACCATCCAATATCCGGAGTTAATGAGCATCCGGTAGGTGGGCTGTAAACCCTGTATTATCCCGGAAAGGCCCTTAAATACATAGAGATCTATTAATCCGAAAATTATCAGGGTAATTAGAATGGAGGTGATTTTCATATCTTAAGCAATGCGAACTTTGATATGTACGAAATCAATACCGAAAAGATGCCGGTTGCACTTACTTACTCATTCTTGCCAAAGTTATGGAGCAGGGTCTGGGAACAAATTATGGATTTCATTGATCCTAGTAATCACCTCCGGCTCCAGATCTACATGAATACTATCGATGTTTTCCTTTAACTGATCCATGTTGGTGGCACCTATGATATTACTGGCCAAGAAAGGTTGGGAATTCACAAAGGATAGTGCCAGCTGGGTGGGAGAAATTCCTTTTTGATGAGCCAATTCTACATACTGCTGGGTGGCTTGTCTAACCTTTGGGTTGTTATACCGGTCATAATGGGGAAATAGTGTAAGTCTGGCGTTCTCGGGTTTACCTTTTAAGTACTTTCCACTTAGAACACCAAAAGCAAGTGGTGAGTAAGCCAGTAGTTTTATTTCTTCTCTTATCGCCATTTCTGCCAAACCCGTCTCAAATGACCGGTTAAGCAATGAGTACGGGTTCTGAATAGTAATCATTTTGGGATACCCATTGGCCTTGCTCTCATTTAAGTATCTCATTACTCCCCAAGGCGTCTCATTTGACAATCCTACATAACGTATTTTACCCTGATCAACCAAAGAACTCAGGGTATTCAGGATATCCCCGATATTGTCCTCCCATGGATCCGCTGCATTATGCGTATAGCCACGTTGGCCAAAATAGTTAGTATGTCTTTCTGGCCAATGCAACTGATAGAGATCAATATGATCAATACCCATCCGACTTAAACTTCCTTCAACTGCTTCCGTTAAAGCTTTTTTGGTATAAACCTGGTTTCTGATATGCTTGGTAAAGCCTGCTCTGCCAGCGATTTTAGTGGCTAAGACAATCTTATCCCTCAAACCTGTTTTCTTGAACCAAGAGCCTATTATTCGTTCAGTAGACCCGTAAGTCTCTTTAGTTGGCGGTATCGCATACATTTCAGCGGTATCAAAAAAGTTAACACCTGCTTCATAGGCATAGCTCATCTGTTCATGTCCATCGGCTTCAGTGTTTTGTCGACCCCAAGTCATTGTCCCCAAGCAAATCTTACTAACCTTTATGTCAGTGTGGTCCAAAACCGTATATTTCATGTAATCAGATATTTATAAAATCGAGCAAAACACTGGCCTCATCCATCCCCTGACAAAACCGTTTCAAAACTAGTTAACAATACCTTAGCGGTCAAACAAGCAAGTTGTTAATTAGCCGCATTTATTTTAAGACAGTCCCATTTTATGTTACCCCTACACCATTATTTGTCAGTATGGTGCAGCTAAGAACGATTTTACTCCACTCCCTTATGATCAGCTGGCAGATCGCTTTCTGCCAAACTACGGTTTGGCAGGAAACCTTCAGTTATCTAGACGGTACTACTACTGGGGCTAACCTTAACCGGACCAATCCCGCAGCAGATTGGACTTCTGGTGGGTGTCTAGCCTGTCTTGATACTGCTGATTGGTGGGAAATAAAAAATGGTGCCCTAGAAGCACGTGATGTTAATGAGGTGGTCTTTTTACAGACTGAGATTATAGATATTTCACAACTCTCTGATGTACAATTTTCGGTCGAGATTTCAGAGTTGGGAGATCACGAAG